>PXRZ01000075.1 GCA_003022945.1 Halobacteriales archaeon QS_8_69_73
TGTGACCGGGCTGGACGGGACGCCCGTGCTGCTGCTCGTCGACTTCCAGCGGGGGTTCGACGACCCGTGCTGGGGGAGCCGGAACAACCCCGACGCCGAGACGCGGGCCGGGCGGCTGCTGTCGGCGTGGCGGGAGGCGGGCCTGCCGGTCGTCCACGTCCGTCACGCCTCGACGGAGCCGAACTCGCCGCTGTCGCCCGACGAGCCGGGCTTCCGGTTCGTGCCCGGCCTCGCGCCGGTCGACGGGGAACCGGTCTTCGAAAAGTGCGTCAACGGCGCCTTCCTCGACACCGACCTCGAGCCGTGGCTCCGCGAGCGGGGCCACGACACGCTCGTCGTCTGCGGGCTGACGACCGACCACTGCGTCTCGACGACGACCCGGACGGCCGAGAACCGCGGCTTCGAGGTCCACCTGGCCCGCGACGCGACGGCGGCCTTCGACCGGGAGCTCGACGGCGAGCGCATGGCGCCGTCGGCGGTCCACCGGTCGGCGCTGGCGCACTTGGCCGGCGAGTTCGCCGCCGTCCGCCGGGTCGAGGAGTTGGTCGCCGCCGTCCGGCGGTCCGACGCGGACGCCACGACCTGAACCGGGAAAGCTACGTCGCTGTGGCGCGGCCCAGTGCGGGCGCCGCACCGTGACGCCGACCTTTTGGGCGCGGGTCTCCGAGCAGCGACGCATGGACACCCGCGCAAAGCGCGAGGCCGCGATCGAGGATCTGGCGACGTTCGACGGGGTCGTCGTCGCCTTCTCGGGCGGCGTCGACTCCTCGGTTGTCGCCGCCCTCGCCCGCGAGGCCCTCGGCGACGACGCCGTCGCCTGCACCGCACGGAGCGAGACGCTGCCGGCGGCCGAACTCGGCGACGCGACCCGTGTCGCCGAGGAGATCGGCGTCCGCCACGAGGTCGTCTCCTTCTCCGAACTCGACAGCGAGGCGTTCGTCGCGAACGACGAGGACCGCTGTTATCACTGCCGGTCGATGCGGCTGGGGCGGATGTTCGACACCGCACGCGAACTCGGCATCGACGTGGTCTGCGACGGGACGAACGCCTCCGACCCCGGCGAGGGCCATCGGCCCGGCCTCCGGGCCGTCGAGGAGCTGGACGCCTACTCGCCGCTGCTCGAGCACGACATCACCAAGGAGGAGGTCCGGGAGATCGCCCGCGACTACGGGCTGTCGGTGGCGGACAAGCCGTCGATGGCGTGTCTCTCCTCGCGTATTCCGACGGGGCTGGAGGTGACCGAAGAGCGACTCACCCGCGTCGAGGTCGCGGAGACGCTGCTGCGGACCTGGGGGTTCGAGCAGTTCCGCGTCCGGGATCACGACGGCCTCGCCCGCATCGAGGTCGGCGAAGACGAACTCGAGCAGGCGCTCGACCCCGAGTTCGCGGCGGCGGCCCGCGAGCACCTGACCGACGCCGGCTTCGACCACGTGACGCTGGATCTCGAGGGCTACCAGACCGGCAGCGTCTCGCCGGCCGACGACGAGGCGGCCGACGACGAGACGGCCGACGACGAGACGGCCGACGACGTCCTCGACGCCGACTACCCCTCCGGCGGGTGACGCGGGCCGCGACCCGCCCACACCCACGACGAGGGCGTCGATCGAATAGTGTTTGGTGACGAGAGAGTAGCGTCGTTCGGCGGTGGCGGTGGCGTTTCCGAACGGCCCCTCCTCTCTCTTCGATTGCTCGGCCTCGCAATGCGCGGCCGGCGGCCGTGGGTACGTTGGCCTCGCTGCGCGAGCGGTCGGCTCCGTTCGAAGTCCTACCCGACGCCGGCCGACCGGCCGACTCTCGCGTAACTCAACATGGCCTCGGTCGTGGTAACAAGCATTAAGCCCCCCGCGCGAGGACGCGAGACTATCGATTTCCGATGTCGCGACGCTTCAGGGACCCGCCGTCGGTGCTCGTCGGCGGGTTCGCGGCCGCGCTGCTGGCGCTCGCCGTCGCGTACCATCTCGCCGAGATGCGAGCACTGTCGCGGACGGTCGGGCCGCTGCTCGCGCTGTCGCTCGAGACCGGTCCGGGGGTGGTGCTGCTGTACGGCGCCTACCGGCTCGCCGGCTCGGGGTTCGACGCGAAGAACCGCTGGACAGTGTGCAACTGGACCCTCGGCGGTGCCGTCGGATTCCTGGGTGTGATGTGGGCGACGGTGGCCGTCCGCCAGCTCGAGGGACGGGAGATCTCCGAGCCGGCGTTTCCACTGCTCGTCGCGACGCTCGTGGGCGCCGCCGCGGGCTTCGCCGCCGGCTACCACAATGTCCGGGCCCGCTCGGATGTCCACGAGGCACGGACGGTCGCCGACGCCCTCGCCTTCGTCAACCGGTTCATCCGCCACGACCTCCGGAACGACCTCTCGGCCATCCGCGGCCACGCCGACCTGCTGGCCGAGGAGCGGCCGGCCGGCGACGGCGTCGACGGTGCCGACAGTGCCGACATCATCGGCGCGAAGGCCGACGAGGCGATGACCCGCATCGAGACGTCGGGGGCGGTCGCCGAGACGCTCGTCGACGACCCCGACTTCGAGCGGATCGACCTCGTGTCGGTCGTCGCGGAGATCGCCGACGGCGTCGAGTCGACGTACACCGTTCCGGTGTCGACCGACCTGCCGGAGGAGGCGACGGTCGTCGCCAACGCCGGCGTCCGATCGGTCGTCGACAACCTCATCGAGAACGCCGTCGAGCACAACGATGCCGACGACCCTCGAGTCCGCGTCGCCGTCACCCGGACCGACGAGGCCGTCCGGCTGACCGTCCGGGATGACGGCCCCGGCCTCTCGGAAGCGAAGCGGGAGTCGCTGCTGGAGGACGGTCTCGACGGCGGCCTCGGGCTGGTCCGGACCCTCGTCGACCGCTACGGCGGCGAACTGTCCGTCGAGGACAACCAACCCCGCGGGGCCGTCTTCGTCGCCGAATTCCCGCGGCCCGAGGCGAGGAGCAGGCGGTCGGCGCCCGGCGAGGCCACTCCGGCCCCCGACTGACCCGGCTACGGCGCCGTCAGCCGTCCCGCCAGGCCGTCACGTTCTCGCTGACCACCCGCGGCTTCCCGTCGTCGCCGGCGCCGAACTCGCTGATGCCGCAGTTGTCGGGGTGGTGGGCCGACAGCGCCGCCGGCAGCGACATCTTCTTGACGTGACCGAGCAGGGCACACAGCGGGCCGCCGTGGGCGACGACCAGGACGGTCCCGTCGCCCTCCAGCCCGTCGAAGGCCGTAGTGACGCGGTCGGCCATCTCGCGGAGCGACTCGCCGCTTTCCGGCGTCCGGTCGGCCGCCCGGTAGGCGGTCTCGTCGAGGCCGAACTCGGGGAAGCGATCCGCCACCTCGTCGTACGGCAGCCCCTGGTAGACGCCGAGGTCGCGCTCGCGCCAGGCCGGCGTTTCCGTCAAGGGGGCGTCGATAGTCGCCGTGATGCGGTCGGCGGTCTCGCGGGCCCGGGGAAGGTCCGACGTCACGACACGATCGACGTCGTACTCGGCGGCCAGCCACGCGCCGGCGGCGGTCGCCTGCTCGCGGCCCGTGGCGTTCAGCTCGACCGGGGCCCACCCCTGCATCCGTCCGGTCCGGTTCCAGTCGGTCTCGCCGTGGCGGACGGCGACGACGCGCGTCATCGCCGCTGGTTACGCCGCCGCCCCGTTTGAGCCTTCGGTTGGTCGGCGACCAGCGACCGGCGACCGACCACCGAGACCGACGGCCGGTGGCCGTGCCGAAAGGGACGTGTTTTTACTCCGCGGGGCCGCGGGTTTGCGTGTGTCGACTCCGTCCGGTGTCGAGGAGGTCATCCCCGAGTTCGCCGACGCCTTCCCGTTCGAGTCGTTCAACCGGATGCAGCGGGCGGCGCTGCCGGCGGTGCTGGACTCGGACGACAACGTCGTCGTGAGCGCGCCGACCGCGAGCGGCAAGACCGCGCTGGCGGAGCTGGCCATCTGCCGGACGCTCCGGCGGGGCGGAACGGCGCTGTTTTTGGCGCCGCTGCGGGCGCTCACCAACGAGAAGGAAAACGAGTGGGAGCGGTTCGAGTCGCTGGGCTACTCGGTGTACGTCGTCACCGGCGAGCGCGACCTCAACCCCCGGCGGGCCGAGCGGGCCGACATCCTCGTGATGACGCCCGAGAAGGCCGATTCGGCGACCCGGAAGCACGACTCCCCGCGGTACTCGTTCGTGACCGACGTGGACTGCTGTGTCATCGACGAGGTCCACCTGCTCGATTCCGACGAGCGGGGGGCGGTGCTCGAGGTGACCGTCGCTAGACTGCGGCGGCTCTGTGACCCGCGGGTGGTGGCGCTGTCGGCGACGATGTCCAACGTCGGCGATATCGCCGACTGGCTGGACGCGCCGGTCGATTGTACCTTCCAGTTCGGCGACGACTACCGGCCGGTGCCGCTGCACGCCGGCGTCGAGACGTACGCCCACGGCGACAACGCCTTCGCCGACAAGTACCGGCGGCTCTACCGGGCGCTGGACCTGGCGGAGCCGCACATCACCGACGGCGGGCAGGCGCTGGCCTTCGTCGCTTCCCGACAGGACACGGTCCGGGCCGCCGAGAAGGCCCGCGACGAACTCACGGAGCGAGACATCGATGTCGGCGCCCGCGGCGACTACGACTTCCACACCGACGCCCAGGAACTGCAAAACGACACGCTCCGGCAGTCGGTCGTCGACGGCGTCGGCTTCCACCACGCCGGCCTCTCGAAGGCCGACAAGGACCGCGTCGAGGAGTGGTTCCGCGCGGGGAAGATACAGCTGCTGTTCTCGACATCGACGCTGGCGTGGGGGGTCAACCTTCCGGCGCGGTGTGTCGTCATCCGGGACACCAAACACCACGACCCCCTGGAGGGGGAGGTGGACATGAGCCCGCTGGACATCCTGCAGATGCTCGGCCGGGCCGGCCGCCCCGGCTACGACGACGCCGGCTACGCCCACGTGGTGTGCGACGGCTCCGACGCCGACCGCTACCGGCAGCTGCTGGAGGACGGCAAGCCCATCGAGTCCCGGCTGGCGGGGGGACTGGACGCCCACCTCAACGCCGAGATCGCCCTGGGGGTGATCGACGACCTCGAGGACGTGATGGGGTGGCTGGAGACGACGTTCTACTACGCCCGCGCGGAGAGCGCCCCCGACCGGTACGACGCCGGCGACTCCCTGCGGGAGCGGGTGTCGTCGACCCTGGAACGACTCGTCGAGGACGGCTTCGTCGAGCAGTCCGGCCTCGAAATCGAGCCGACGCCGCTCGGCCGACTGGCCTCGCAGTACTACCTGCGGCTGGAGACGGCCGCGGCCTTCCACCGGCTCTGCGAGCGGACCGAAGAACTCGAGGAGTCACCGGTCCTGCGGACGGTCGCCGACGCCGCGGAGTTCGACAGCGTCTCGGCCCGCCGCGACGAGCGGGAGGCCTTCGGCGCCGTCCTCGGCGGCGAGGGCGACGATCTCGAGGCCGGCAACCGGAAGGTGCTGGCCATCCTCCGGGCGGGAATGGACGGGACGACGCCCGGGGAACTGCAGAGCGACGCCTGGGTCATCCGGCGGAACGCCGTCCGGATGCTGGCGGCGCTGCGGGCCTTCTGCGAGCGCTTCGCCGCCCCGCGGGACGCCAGCCTCGTCCGCCGCGTCGAGGCCCGCGTCGAACACGGCGTCAGCGCGTCGGCCGTCGGACTGACGGCGGTCGACGGCGTCGGCTCCGGGCGAGCCAGCAAGCTCGCAAGCGAGGGGCTGACGACGCCGGCCGACCTCCGGGACGCCGGCGTCGACGGCCTCGTCGCGGCCGGACTGTCCGAGGGCGTCGCCGAGCGCGTCCTCGAGCAGGCGCGGACGCTGCCGGACATCGCCGTCGAGTGGACCGACGTCCCCGAGACCGTCGCCCGCGGGGAGAACGCGATGGCGGAGGTAACCGTTCGCAACGGCAGCGACGGCGAGCCGGCCGGGATCCGGGTGACGGTCAACGGCGTCGAGATGACCGCCGAGACGCGCTACCTCGGGACGACGACCCTCCCGGTCGGCGTCTTCGGCGGCGACGCCGAGACGCTCACCTACGAGGTCGAGGTGACGTTCCCCGAACTGCCGCTGCCGGCGGTCACCGACGCCCGGACCGTCGACGTCGAGTAGGAGATTTATGTCGGTCCGCGCCGGAGCGGCGGGCATGGCCGAGGAAACCATCGAGACCGACGACGCGCCGCCGGCGGCGGCCGACTACAGCCAGGCGACGGCCACCGACGACCTCGTGTTCACGGCGGGACAGGTCGCGCTGACGCCCGAAGGGAAGTCGCTGGCCGACGAGCCGGTCGACGTCCAGACCGAACAGGTCCTGGAGAACCTCGCGGCGGTGCTTTCGGCGGCCGGCGCCGACCTCGGGTCGGCGCTGAAGACGACGGTCTATCTCGCCGACATCGACGACTACGGGACGGTCAACGACGTGTACGGCGACCACTTCGACGGCAACCCGCCGGCGCGGTCGGCCGTCGAGGTGGGGAACCTGCCGCTGGGGATGGCCGTCGAGATCGAGGCGGTCGCGACGCGGGCGTGACGCCGCGCGGGAAAGCCGCCCTGCTGTGGGGCGTCGCCGGCGCGATGGCCTTTCTCGCCGCACACCAGGCGTACCTGGTCGCCGGCGGGACGTTCCTCGGGGTCGGGCCCATCGCCGCCGTCGCCGTCGTCGTCCTCGTCGTCACGGCCCTCGTCGCCCACCGGCTCGGCCACCACGCCGTGCCGGTCGCCGTCGACGAGGAGACGGGGGCGGACCCAGACCCGGGGCCGGAGCCGGACGAGTGAGCCGCCCGGGCGGAACGCGAAGCGTTTAACCGCCGGACCCGAGTAGCCAGATTCGAGCCAGGATGGCCGAATCTGGTAAGGCGCACGCCTGGAAAGCGTGTTCCCGTTTGGGATTCTGGGTTCAAATCCCAGTTCTGGCGTCCCGGAGTCTCGCCGGCAGCGACCCGTAGTCCGACTCTCCCGACGGTGCGCCGTGACACGACGGTTCCGGCCGGACCCGAGGTCGGCCGACGGACCGCGCGGCAGCATTCGACAGTCGTGTCGGTCTCTCCTCTCGACGTCGCGCTCCGCCACCGTTCACGGATCATGTGCGGGTCGGCCTCACCCAGTGCTTATTATCATGATTCTCCAAGTGCATGTATGCAGTCCC
This sequence comes from Halobacteriales archaeon QS_8_69_73, assembly GCA_003022945.1. Classification (GTDB taxonomy): domain Archaea; phylum Halobacteriota; class Halobacteria; order Halobacteriales; family Haloarculaceae; genus Natronomonas. The sequence goes on from PXRZ01000075.1 coordinate 7,133, forward strand.
GAGCGACACGTCGTTCGTTCTTGGCCGGTGCCGGTGCTGCCGCGGTAGCCGGACTTGCAGGGTGTTCGGAAGGCGACCCCGGGTCCGGGTCGGAACGCGACGGTGGGGTGACGGACTCCGGCGGCTCGGGGTCGCGGACGCTGACCATGATCGACTGGTCCTACGTCTACAGCAACGACGTCATCGCGGAGTTCGAGGACCGACACGACTGTACCGTCGAGCGGCAAGCGGCACAGGGGTCGGCCGAGACGCTCGCACAGTTGCGCACCGGCAGGGCCGATTACGACCTCGTGCCGTTGGGTAACTACGCGGTGACGCCGGCGATCGAGGAGGGATACCTCCAGCCCCTCGATCTCGACCAGGTGCCCGCGTACGGAACGGTGTTCGACTTCCTGAAGAAAGACTACTTCGAGCGGGACGGGGACGTGTACGGCGTGCCACGGAGCTTCGGACAGACGCCGCTGGCGATCAACACGGACCTCGTCAGCCGCGAGATCACGGCGCTCGCGGACCTGTGGGACCCGGAACTCGACGGTCTCGCCGGCGGTCGAGACGACGCGCGACTACAGGCCCTGTACCGCAACGCCGTCGTCGGCGAGGAGCTCAATCCGACGTCGGTGGACGACGTCGACCGAGGGGCGCTCCGGTCGGATCTCGTCGATCGGCTGGAGCTCACCGGCGGGCTCTGGAACAACGGCGGCGAATCCGAGCAGCTGATCCGGACCAAACAGGTCGGCGTCCAGCCGGTCTGGAACTACGTCATCCAGGCGATGCAGGCGGAAAACGTGCCGATCGACCGCGTGTTCCCCGAAGAGGGGACGAAAGCGTGGTTCATCCAGTTCACCGTCAGAGAGGGCGCGGAACACCCCGACCTCGCACACACGTTCATCCAGGAGTGGTTCACGGAGATGGGCTACGAGTCGCTGATGGCCCCGAGCAACATCGCGGTCCCCAGCGACCGCGTCTTCGACGAGCGGGACGTCGACCGGTCCACGTTCGGCCTCGACGACCCGGATCAGTTCATCTACGAGGATCCCAAGCCCCGCGAACTCGTCGAGGCGTACAGTCGGACGTGGAGCGAAGCGAAGGCGGAGGCCGACGTCTGACAGATGGCGCTTTCGACGGCGGACCTCACGAAGACGTACGGCGACGAGGAAGCCGTCAGCGGCGTCTCACTGGACCTTCAGCAGGGCGAGTTCTTCGCGCTCATCGGACCGTCCGGATGCGGAAAGACGACCGTACTCCGGATACTCGCCGGGTTGACGGCCCCGGACGAGGGCGTCGTCCGTCTCGACGGCGAGCCCGTGACCGACCAGCCCCCCCGAGCCCGCGACACGAATCTCGTCTTCCAGGATCTCGTCCTCTTTCCGCACATGACCGTCGCGGAGAACGTCGCCTACGGGCTAAAGCGGGCCGGCGTCTCGACGAGCGACCGGGAGCGACGCGTCGATGACGCGCTGTCGCTGGTCGATCTCGCCGGCTTCGGTGACCGGGACCCCGAGGCGCTGTCCGGCGGACAGCAGCAGCGCGTCGCGCTGGCACGAGCCCTGGTCAACGAGCCCGCGGTGTTGCTGTTGGACGAGCCGCTGGCCTCGCTCGATCGATCGCTGCGCGACGAGATGCAGGCCGAATTCCGCCGCATTCAGCGGCAGTCGGACACAACGTTTCTCTACGTCACGCACGACCAGGAAAGCGCCATGAGCATGGCGGACCGGCTGGCGGTGATGCGGGACGGCAGCATCGTCGACGTCGGTCGGCCCGAGCGGCTGTACGAGCGCCCACGGACGGCGTTTACCGCGACCTTCCTCGGCGATGCGGCGCTCGTCGACGGCGAGGTGCAAAGCGACGGCGGAGAGACGGTTCGCGTCGAAACACCTGCCGGAACGGTGACTTCCCCCGTCGACGGCGCGACCCCGGCGCGCGGGGAGACGGTGACCCTCGCGGTCCGCCCGGAGGCCGTCACCGTCGGCGACGGGCCGCTGTCCAGCGAGGTGATCGACCGCGCGTACAAGGGGTTCTACGAGGAGGCGACGATCGAGCTCGACGACGGAAGCCGGCTGACGATCCGCGAAGCCGACGGGCCGGCGACACGCGACGAGATGGAGGCGGTACCGACGGACGGCGGCAGCAGCGAACGGCGGTTCCGCGTCGGCGAGACCGTCGCATTCGACGTCGAACGAGCGGTGCTGGTCGACCGCGACGACGGCCCCGCCGCGACGGGAGGCGCGGATGTCGACGGCTGACGACGACGCCGGCGCGGGACCGCCCGCCGGCGTCTCCCGTCTGGTTCGCGACGGCGTCGTCGCGAGTGGGCCGATCGGGCTGGCGGTGCTGCTCGGAATCGTCCCCATCGTCGTTCTCTTCGTCGAGAGCCTCGGACCGGGGCTCGGGTTGGGGAACTACGCCGAGGCCACCCGGCCGCTGTACCGCGGTGTGCTCAGTTACTCGCTCCGCATGGGTATCGCCGTCACGGCGGTCTGTCTGACGGTCTCCTATCCGGTCACGTACTGGCTGGCCCACCGGTGTCCCGCGCGGTATCGACTGCCGACGCTCGTCGCTCTGACGCTCCCGCTGTGGCTCAACTACGTCGTCCTCAACTACGCGTGGGTGTGGGTTCTCGCCCGCGGCGGCGTGCTCAACGAGCTGCTCGTCGGGGTCGGCGCGGTCGCCGGGCCGCTCGATCTGCTGTACACCGATCTCTCCGTGTTCGTCGGCTTCGTGTACATCTACTTGCCGTACGTCGTGCTCGTGATGTACGTCTCGATGGAGCGGCTCGACTACCGGCTCCTCGAGGCGGCCCGCGATCTCGGAGCCACGAACACGCGCGTGTTCCTCGACGTCGTTCTCCCGCGGACGCTTCCGGGAGCTGCTGCCGCGACGCTCATCGTCTACGCACGAATCGCCGGGGCGTACGCGACGCCGGAGATACTCGGCGGTCCCGGCGAGGTGATGATCGCGAGTCTCGTCACCGCGGCGTTCCGCGAGTACATCAACTTCGGGTTCGGGGCGGCGCTGTCGTTCGTCTTCCTCAGCATCGTCGTGGCGGGGCTTCTGCTCGGGGCCGCGTTCCCGCGAGTCAGGGAGGAACTGGCCCGGCAATGAGTTCCGTTCGTCCGCGGCGATGGCTCCGGCGCGGTGCCGGGCGGTTCCCGGCGGTCGTCGTCGTCGCGACGCTGATGTTTCTCTACGTCCCGGTGATCGTCGTCGCGTACCTCTCGCTGTCTCCGACCGGTCAACCGACCATCCCGCTCGAGTCGCTCTCGCTGCGCTGGTACGGTGAGGTCGCCGCCGACCGCCGGTTCGTCCGGGCGCTGCTGACCAGCTTCGGTATCGCCGCCGTCGCCGCGCCCGGCGGGACGGTCCTCGGACTGGCCGGCGCGTACGCCGTCACCCGGAGCGCACTATCCGGGCGCATCAAAGGCGTCATAGCGACCGTGATCGCGCTTCCGTTATTCGTGCCGACGGTCGTGCTCGCGTTCGGTATCGGCCTGACCGGCAACTACCTCGACGTCGGCTACGGTTACGGCCCGGTCGTACTCGGACACCTGTTCTGGGTGCTTCCGTTCACGACCTTTCTACTGTCGGCGAGATACGCGGAGATCGACGAACAGCTGTCCGCCGCCGCGATGGACCTGGGTGCCGACACCCGGACCGCGTTCCTGACGGTCACGCTGCCGCTGCTGCGACCGGCGCTCGCCGCCAGCCTGCTTTTCGCCTTCGCGCTCTCGTTCAACGAGTTTCTCATCACGTTCTTCCTCGCGGGGTCCGGCGTCACGACCGTTCCACTGGAGATATTCGGAAAGGTTCGAGTCGGCGCGACGGCCTTTCTCAATGCCGCGAGCGTGCTGGTGTTGCTCGTCAGCGCCGCCGCCGCCGGGGTCGGGTCGGCGCTCCGCGAGCCGGCGTAGCTACGCTCCGCCTTCCGCTCCGTGTTCCCGCGCGAATCCGCCCGCTCGCCGGACCACGGTTACCTCCCTCGGCAGGACGCAGATCCCTCGATCGTCGGCCTCGGTCCCCCCCCCGGCACGTCCGGGCGTCGAGCGTGTATGCCGACGGCCTGAGCTGGGCTGTGAGCCGCGAGACACCGACGAACGCATGCCGGCCGACGTCGAACGGATCCCGCACGTTCGGCACGCGAACGCACCCCAGGGTCAAGCCCCGGGATAGTCGCCTCGATCGCCTGTACAGCGTCCGTGCGGGTTCCGGGCCTGTCTGGCACCGGGGCCAGCCTCGAGTCCGAGTCGGTGCCCGGGTGCCGTCTCGACACCCCCGATGATTCGGACGGATACCGACGCGCGACAACCGACTGGAGGCCCCCCGATCCGCCGGCAGTCGACGAGGGGTCGATCCTGTGTCCGCTCGTCGGACGGCGACTCGGGCGCGACGCCCCTGCCACGGCGTATAATAATCCCCTATCGTGGACGAGCGCGGCAGAGGTGCCGCGTCGCGGCGAGGTCCGCGCGTGATAGATTGCCATACGGCCGCTGTCGACGGGTTCGGTGGGCATCCCTGCGGGGTCGTCCGGCGCCGCTGCCCGCGCCGTATCAGCTACATTTATATAGAACCGTGGACAATCATTCGACGACCATGAGCCAACAGCAGCAGATGGGAGGCCAGCCGATGGTCATCCTCGGCGAGGACTCCCAGCGGATGAAGGACCGCGACGCCCAGTCGCACAACATCGCGGCCGCGCAGGCGGTCTCGGAGTCGGTACGTTCGACGCTCGGGCCGAAAGGGATGGACAAGATGCTCGTCTCCTCGATGGGCGACGTCACCGTCACGAACGACGGCGTCACCATCCTCCAGGAGATGGACATCGACAACCCGACGGCGTCGATGGTCGTCGAGGTCGCCGAAACCCAGGAGGACGAGGCCGGCGACGGCACCACGACCGCCGTCTCCATCGCCGGCGAGCTGCTGAGCAACGCCGAGGACATGCTGGAGCAGGACATCCACCCGACGGCGATCATCCGCGGGTTCGACCTGGCGGCCGAGCAGGCCCGCGAGGAGATCGACGAGGTCTCCCGGACGGTCGACCCCGACGACACCGACCTCATCCGGAACGTCGCCGAAACGTCGATGACCGGCAAGGGCGCCGAACTCGAAAAGGACGTCCTCGCGGAGCTGGTCGTCGACGCCGTCCAGGCCGTCACCGTCGACGCCGACGACGGCGAGACGGTCGTCGACCTCGAGTACGTCAACGTCGAGACCCAGACCGGCAGCGCCGCCGGCGACTCGGAGCTGCTGGAGGGGGCCGTCATCGACAAGGACCCCGCCCACGCCGAGATGCCGACGTCGCTGGAGAACGCGGAGGTGCTGCTCATCGACGAGCCCATCGAGGTCGAGGACACCGACGCCGACGCCAACCTCCAGCTGGACAGCCCCGACCAGCTCCAGAACTTCCTCGACAAGGAAGAAGAGCAGCTCCGAGAGAAGGTCGAGACCATCGCCGAGTCGGGCGCTGACGTCGTCTTCTGCCAGAAGGGCATCGACGACCTCGCCGAGCACTTCCTCGCCCAGGAGGGCGTCCTCGCCGCCTCCCGTGCGAAGAAGAGCGACCTCGCGTTCCTGCGCGAGGTCGTCGGCGCCGAGGTCGTCTCGGACCTCGACGCCCTCGCGCCCGGGGCCCTCGGGGCCGCCGACGTCCGCTTCGACGACGAGGAGGAACTGTTCTACGTCGAGGGCACGGACGAGGAGTCTCACGGCGTGACGCTACTGCTGCGCGGCTCCACCGACCACGTCGTCGACGAGCTGGAGCGCGGCATCGGCGACGCCCTGGACGTCGTCGCACAGTGCGTCTCCGACGGCCGCGTGCTGGCCGGCGGCGGCGCCGTCGAGGTCGAGGTCGCCCGCCGCGTCCGGGAGTTCGCCGACGGCGTCTCCGGCCGCGAGCAGCCCTTCGACGCCGGCGTCGTCGAGTCCGCCCACGCCAAGCGGCAGGCGCTGTCGTCCGCGACGGAGGCCGCCAACCTCGTCCTAAAGATCGACGACATCATCGCCGCGGGCGACCTCTCCACCGAGGGCGAGGAGGACGCCGGCGGCCCCGGCGGCGCGCCCGGCGGCGGCATGGGCGGTATGGGCGGTATGGGTGGCATGGGCGGCGCGATGTGACGCCCGGCTGAACGGCTCTCCCCGGCCGGCACCGCTCCGGACGACCGATCCTCCGTTCTTTCGACGCGAGATTTCACGAGCGGCGGCACCGGCGGCGGTCCCGTCCCACCTGCCTGCTTCTGGTGCTGTCGGCTCGACGACCGGCGTCCCCGGTCGGAGCCCCGCTCCACCGGAAGTGGGCCCGCTACGCAGCCGCGTCGGAGCGGTGCTTCGGCGCGTACTCCGGTCGGAACGCGCCGAGAACGTGGACGGCCGCGCCGGCCCAGATCGAGCCGAGGAAGGCGGCGTGCAGCAGGTACGTGGACACGTCTACCGTCGTCCAGACGGCGAAGACGACGACGGCCATCAGGACCGGCGTGAGCCACTTGTGCATCATCGACAAGAGGGTAGGCAGCGCGAGATAGACGTAACAGACGGAGGCGCCGGCGCCGGCGACGGCCGCCACGAGCGCGAGTCCCGGATCGCTCAGCGTGCCCTCCATTATCGATCCCTCCAGCCCCGGGTCGAGGACGTCGACCCACAGCGCCGTGATGAGAGCGGCGACCAGCAACCAAAAGACCGTGGTTCGCCAGGGAGTTCTGTCGGAATGCTCTGATTTCATGCCTGGAAATAGCAGAAACAAAACATAAGTTTTGTGTCGATAGCGACCCTCGGCCGACGGTCATCGACTCCCCGTCGACGGTGATCGAGTCGCGGTACGCTTTTTCCCGAGCGCATACGTACCATGGATGATGAAGCACGTCGACGTCGACGACCTCGACAACTGGATGGGCCCGGCCGACGTCAAGCGGCCGGTCGGCCGGGCGCTGGGAGCCGAGCACATGGGCATCCGGCTGTACGAGCTCGAGCCGGGCGACAGCACCGCCTTCGGCTACCACGCCCACGAGAACCAGGAGGAGGTGTTCTACGTCCTCGACGGAACGCTCACCTTCGAGACCGAGGGCAGCGACGTCGACGTCGAGGTCGACGCCGGCGAAGCGGTGCGGTTCGCGCCCGGGGAGCTCCAGCGGAGTCGCAACGCCGGGAACGGACGCACACGGGTGCTGGGGATGGGCGCGCCGGCCGACGCCGGCGAACTGACGCTGCTGCGGGAGTGTCCGGACTGCGGCGGCCGGACCGACCACTCCGTGACGTCGACGGCCGACGGATCGGCGCTGGTGACGCGGTGCGACGACTGCGGCGCCGAGACCGGCCGCTTCGACTGACCCCGAAGCCGGAGTTCGAGTCGGAGCCGCGACACATAAGAACCGAGAGCCCCGACCGTCGGGTATGAGCGACGAGGCGTTCGTCTACGACGACGACTGCGGCTTCTGCATGTGGTGGGCGGACTACTTCGCCGATCGGACGGCCCTGGAGATGGTCGCCTTTTCGGAGCTGTCCGACGACCGACTGGAGCGACTGCCCAACGACTACGAGGAGTGTTCCCACCTGCTGACCGACGAGGAGGTCTTCTCCTGCGGCGCAGCCATCGAGCAGGCTCTCGCGCGGGCGGACGTCCCGCCGGGGGCGGGCGACCTCTTCGGATTCCTCCGGCAGTTCGAGGACTACGAGCGGCTCCGGGAGGAGCTGTACCGTGCCGGCGCCGACCGCCGGGACGTCCTCGGGCAGTTCGTCTCCGCGGAGTCCGTCGGCGACTAGCGACGCCACGGAGGTCGGTGGACTTAGTACGACGCGGCGGATAGACGGTCGGTATGAACGTCGCAGACGCGATGACGCCCCGGTCGGACGTCGTGTCGACGGAGATTCCCGGCACCCGCGAGGATGTCCTCGAGTACATCCAAGAGAAGGGGTTCTCGTCGGTGCCGATCGTCAAACACGACGACGACGGCGAGACGTTCCGGGGGCTCGTCACCCGGGAGTCGCTCATCGAACGGCCCGACGAGGACCAGCTGGCGATGCTGCTGCGGGAGGTACCGACCATCGGCCCGTCGGCGACGCTGACGGAGCTGGCCGAGCTGGTCGTCGAGACCGACGAGCGCCGCGTCCCGGTCGTCGAGGCCGGCGAGCTGGTCGGTATCGTCACCGTCACCGACGTCGTCCGCGCGGTCGCCAAGGGGACGGTCGGCGGCGACGCCGAGATCGGGACGCTGGCGACCGGCGAGATCAACACCGTTCACCGGGAGACGCCGCTGTCGGTCGCCGAGCGGCAGCTCGACCACGCGAACGTCCCCTACGCGGTCGTCCTCGACGACGACGGCCGCCAGACGGGGATGCTCACCGAGGTCGACTTCATCGAGGTCGCCGAGGTCGTCCAGGGGGAGGCGGATCCCGGCGACGCCGTCGCCGGCCAGGACGACGAGTGGATGTGGGAGGGAATCAAAGCCGTCGGGAGCCGCTCGATCCCGACGCTGAACGTCGAGATTCCCGACGAGCCGGTCGCCGAGATCATGACCGACGAGCTGGTGACCGTCTCCGGCCGCGCGACCGCCCGCGAGACCGCACAGCTGCTCGTCTCCAACGACGTCGAGCAGGTTCCGCTGCTGTCCGGCGACGAGCTCGACGGCATCGTCCGGGACGTCGACCTGCTGGAGGCGCTGGCATGACCGAACTGGCCGACCTCTCGGAGCTGGCCAGGCGCCGCGGCTTCTTCTTCGCCGCCAACGAGGCCTACGGCGGAACGGCCGGCTTCTACACCTTCGGCCCCGAGGGCGCCGCCCTGAAGCGCAACGTCGAGGACGTCTGGCGGGACCATTTCATCCGCGAACTCGGTCACATGGAACTGGAGGCGCCGACCGTCATGCCCGAGCCCGTCTTCGAGGCCTCCGGCCACCTCGACACCTTCGACGACATGATCCTGGAGTGCGGCGACTGCGGCGCCACCCACCGCGCCGACCACCTCGTCGAGGACGCCGTCGCCGACATCGAGGACGCGGAGGCGCTCGAGCCGACGGAGGTGGCCGACCTCGTCGCCGAGCACGGCATCGTCTGTCCCTCCTGCGGGGCGCCGCTGGCCGACCGGCCGATCGAGGAGTTCAACCTCATGTTCGGCACGAACATCGGCCCCGGGTCGTCGTCGCCGGGCTACCTGCGGCCCGAGACCGCACAGGGCATCTTCGTGGAGTTCCCCCGGCTGAAGGAGTACGCCCGCAACCAGCTGCCGTTCGGCGTCGCCCAGATCGGCCGCGCCTACCGCAACGAGATCTCCCCGCGGCGGGCGCTCGTCCGGGTTCGGGAGTTCACACAGGCGGAACTCGAACACTTCGTCGACCCCGAGTACGACGACCCACCGCTGGAGCGGGTCGCCGATGTCGAGTTGCCATTGTACTCGGCGGCGGCCCAGCAGGACGACGGCGATCTCGAGCACCACACCGTCCGGAAGGCGGTCGACGAGGGGGTCGTCGGCAGCGAGTGGGTCGCCTACTACCTCGGCGAGTCGATGTCGTTCTACGAGGACATCGGCGTCGACACCGACCGGTTCCGCTACCGCCAGCACCTGCCCGGCGAACTGTCCCACTACGCCGCGGACTGCTGGGACGCCGAGACGGAGGTCGGCGGCACCTGGGTCGAGGTAACCGGCTTCGCCTACCGGTCCGACTACGACCTTCGAAAGCATGCCGAGTACTCCGAGGAAGAGTTCACCGTCTTCCGGCAGTACGACGAGCCGAAGACCGTCGAGCGCGCCACGGTCGACCCGGACATGAGCTACCTCGGGCCGACGTTCGGCGACGCGGCCGGCGACGTCGCCGACGCGCTGGAGGCGCTCGCTCGCCGGGACCGCTCGGCCTTTGCCGGCGACGGCGTCACCGTCGAGGTCGATGACGAGTCCTACACCCTACCGGTCGAAAAGACCGGCTTCGCCGTCGAGGAGCGCACCGAGTCCGGCGAGCACATCACGCCGCACGTCGTCGAACCCTCCTTCGGCGTCGACCGGCTGGTCTACAGCGTCCTCGCCCACCGCCACGGCACCGACGAGGTCGACGGCGAGGAGCGGTCGTTCCTCGCACTGCCGGCGGAGATGGCGCCCACGTCGGTCGCCGTCGTCCCCCTGATGACCAAGGATGGCCTCGACGACCGCGCCCGCGAGGTGGCCGAGGAACTGCGGGCGGCGGGCCTGGAGGTCGCGTACGACGACACGGGCAACATCGGCCGGCGCTACCGTCGCCAGGACGAGGTCGGGACGCCGTACTGCGTCACCGTCGACTACGACACGCTCAAAGAGGACACGGTGACCGTCCGCGAGCGGGACTCGACGGAGCAAGAGCGGGTCGCGGTCGACGAACTGCCGTCGACCGTCCGCCGACTCACCGCGGGCGCGACGCTGGCCGACCTGTGACGTCCTGCTGGCGACCCGGCCCCCGGAGAGAAATCAGACGAGGTTGTCGAGGTGGCCCTCGCGGCGCAGCTGATCCGCGTTGGCGCCCTCGTAGCGCCACTCGATGTCGGCCTTCTCGTCCTGCCAGTCCCAAGGGTCGATGACGACGATGTCGTCGGTGTCGACCCACGTGCGGAACCGCATCCGGCCCGGGATGCGGCCCATCCGCTTCTCGCCATCGTCGCACTGCAGCCGTACGCGTCGACCGCCTAGCATCTCCGTTACGAGGGCGAACTGCTCTCCGTCCCCCGGCATGCGGAGGTCCTTCCGGCCTGAGTTCTCTGCCATATAATATATACGCGGCCGAGACGGTTAAACGGTCGCCTTTCTTCGTAAGGTGTGGTAGCGGGCCTCCCGCTGGGCGGTTCCGTTCCGGTTGCTCGCGCGCGAGAGCGCACCCGAACGCTCGGTAACCGACCGCTCGCCGTCCCGAGAGGTTCGCTTCGTTCGGCGACCGACCGCTCGCGTGTCATCACTCCCCTCGATCGTTCCTCCCGCTCGCGTTCCGACGGTAGCCAGGGGCGACCACCCTGCTCGCGGTCCCGGGGGGCCTCGCTACTGCTCGCGGCTCCTATCGTCACCGTTCGCAACTTCGAGATACCTCGCTACCGCTCGGTATCTCGCTACTGCTCGCGGGTCGCTTCGCTCCCCGCTCGCGTCTTCGAGGCGCCTCGTTTCACTCGGCGTGGTTCGAAAGACGCCATTGGCGTCTTTCGTCATCACGAGAGAGCGCAAAGCGCTCTCTCGAACGATCTCGCTACCCCTCCAGCGCCAGTGACGCCAGAAGCGCCTCGAGTTGGACCTGCTCGTTGGCGCCGGCGGTGATGCGGTAGTCGGCCTCGCCGACCCGCTCCATCAGCCGGACGGCCTCCCGCTCGGAGAGGTCGAACTCCCAGACGGAGCGGTGCAGTTGGTCGATGATGTCGCCGCCGGCGATACCGACGTCCGTCAACAGCGTATCCAACTGTGCGCGCGCGCCGGTGAAGTCGCCGTCCAGCGCCTGCTCGACCATCTCCTGTATCTCCTCCGGGCGGGCCGTCGAGGTGATGGTGTAGACGGCCTCCTCGTCGACGCTCTCGTCCATCACCGCGGCGGCCTGCAGGCCGTTGATCGCCTTCCGCATGTCGCCGTCGGCGGCGTACACCAGCGCGTCGAGGCCGTCGTCGGTCAACTCGATGTCCTCCGCCTCGGCGATAGCGCGGGTCTGGGCCGCGACGGCCTCGTCGCCCAGTGGCGAGAACCGAAACACCGCACACCGCGACTGGATCGGGTCGATGATCTGGCTGGAGTAGTTGCACGACAGCACGAACCGGGCGTTGTCGGAGAACTGCTCCATCGTCCGGCGGAGTGCCGACTGGGCGTCGCTGGTGTTGTGCGTCAGAATCCCGTTTGCGAGCATGAAGTTCGGGGTTCCCTCCATGCTGATGTTGTACGCCTTCCCGCGGTGGCTGTACTCGACGTCGCGCACTTCGACCGTGCGAACCGTCCGCGGTCCGCCGTCGGATACGAGAGCGGAATCGAGTCCGTCTGTCCTTCCATAGTTCGGATCGTTCTCTCCCGCGAACCTCCCGTCGGAGAGTTTCTCGACGATCTTCTCGCGTCGTTCCTCGGACCACTCGGTCCCGTACATCGGGTTGCCGTCGCCCTGCATTTCGCGACTGTGGCCGTCGTTCTTGCATGCGACGGAACAGAACCTCCCCGGAGTCCAGTCACCGCAGATTTCACACCTCGAGACGCCCACGTCGTCCTTGAAGTCCGCAATCTCGTCACCGGGCGACAGCTCTCGCAGCTCCTTCTCGACGAGTCTCCCGTCCGACCCGACCACGAAGAACGGATGTGTGAGGCTCGCGAGGACCGTCCGTCCGTCGGCCAGTTCGAGTTCGAAGAAATCGGCGACGCCGGAGTCGACCAGTTTGCCCCCGTCGGATTGTATCTCGTTGGTCTCGAAGTCGACCGACGGAATCGGTTCGCCGTCCTCCGCTACGTCTTCGATTTTCTTCACTTCGGGTGACGATGGGTATCCGGTGACGACCTCGGTTCCGGGCGGTACGCACAGCGCGTCCGCCTCGTCGAGGAAGATGATGCGGTGGTCGTAGCCGCCGAACGACGACCGGGCGAACCCCTTGATGCGGTCCCGGACGACGTCGATGCCGCGCTGGTCGGAGGC
>PXRZ01000076.1:0-27813 GCA_003022945.1 Halobacteriales archaeon QS_8_69_73
CCAGGTCGACACCGTCGGCGAGGTGTTCCCCAACGTCGAGGTCGGCATCACCCCCGAGGGCGAGCTGCTCGTCCGGGGGCCGGTCGTCACCGCCGGCTACTACGGCATGCCGGAGAAAACCGAGTCGGCCATCGAAGAGGTCCCCGCGAGCGGAGCGAGCGGGGAGTCGGGAGCGTCCGACGCTGCCGGAAGGTGGCTCCACACCGACGACTTCGGCGCCATCACCGACGACGGCCACGTCAAGATTTTCGACCGGATGGACGACGTGCTCGAGCTGGCCGACGGCACCGCCGTCGCCCCCATCAGCGTCGAGACGAAGCTGAAGTTCAACCCCTACGTCCGGGAGGCGCTGGTGGTCGGCGACGGTCAAGAGTCGCTGTCGGCCGTGCTGAACGTCCGCTTCGACAACGTCGCCGAGTGGGCCGACCAGCGGGACATCCAGTACGCCGGCTACCAGGACCTGACCCAGAAGCCGCCCGTTCTGGAGCTGATGCGGGAGGTCGTCGCCGAAACCAACGAGGAGCTGGACAGCCCCATCGAGCGGTTCGTGATTCTGTTCAAGGAGTTCGACGCCGACGACGGCGAGCTCACCCGGACGGGCAAGATCCGCCGCGAGGTCGTCGTCGATCGCTACCGGCGGCTCGTCGACGGGTTGTTCGCCGGCGACGGCGAAATCGAGATGGCGGTCACCATCACCTACCAGGACGGCCGCGAGTCCGAGGAGCGCGGCCGGATGACGGTCGTCGACGTCGACGAGCCCGTCGAGACCGACGACGGCGAGGAGGTGGTCGTCGATGGTTAGCGCCGCCGATTCCGTCACCTTCTTTCAGATCGTCGTTGAGGGGGTCGGCCTCGGCGCGCTGTACGCGCTGGTCGCGATGGGCTTCGCGCTCATCTACAAGGTGACCGGCGTGTTGAACTTCGCCCAGGGCGAGATCGCGCTCGTCGGCGCCTACCTGGTCGTCCTCCTCGGGGCGGGCGCACTGGTGTCCTCACCACTGCTGGCCGCAGTGGCCGTCGCCGCGGCCGTCGTCGTCGGTATCCTACTGGGAGTCCTGCTGGAGCGGGTCGTCTTCCGGCCGTTCATCGGCGAGCCGGTGCTGTCGGTCATCATCGTCACGCTCGCGCTGGGCGGCATCTTCAGTGGCTTCGTCAACTTCCTCTTCGGGCAGAACTTCCAGCGGTACCCCGACGCGCTCGTCCTCGACTGGAGCGTCGGCCTCCCGCTGGGGGCGTCGATTCCGGGGTCCTACGCCATCGCGGTGCTGCTGTCGCTGGTCATCGTCGCCGCGCTGATGCTATTTTTCCGGTACACCGTCACCGGGAGCATCCTTCGGGCGGCCGCCAGCGACGAGCAGGCCGCGATGGTGCTCGGCGTCAGCATCGAGCGGACCATCGCCGTCGCGTGGGCGCTGTCGATCACCATCACGACCGTCGGCGGCGTGCTGCTGGCGATGTCCTCGGGCGGGGCCAGCATCAGCATCAAGGACACCGGTATCATCATCCTCGCGGCGGTCGTCTTCGGCGGACTCGACTCCATCCCCGGAGCGTTCGTCGGCGCCATCGTCGTCGGGCTGCTGCGGGAACTAGGGTCGTACTATCTCGAGGGCGGCACCGCCGTCGTCGCGCCGGTCGTCGACGTCCAACTGAACTTCGGTCCCGGCTTCGGTAACATCCTACCGCTGATCCTCCTGCTGGTCGTCATCGTCGTGAAACCGTACGGACTGTTCGGCACCGAACGCATCGAGAGGCTCTGATTCGCATGCCACGACACGACTCACGGAACGAGACACCGCCGGTCGAGGCCGTCCCGACCGCGAATACGACCGCCGCCCGGAGGGCCCGTTGATGCCCTGCGGCGAGTACTTCACCGGTTACGAGTCCCGGATGGGGCTGATCCGCTGGCGGGTCCAGCGGGTCGCCCTCGTCGCCGGGCTCCCGGTCCCGTTCGTCCTGCCGTTTCTCGTCGGCGGCGGGACCGTCTCGACGGTCTCGCAGATCTACATCTTCGCCGTCGCCGTTCTCGGATTGAACGTCATCCTCGGCTACGCCGGCGAGATCGTCCTCGCCCAGGGGGCGTTCATGGCCATCGGGGCGTACACGACGAGCCGGCTCGTCGCCGCCGGGAGCGGGCTGCTGCCGGCCGTCGCCGTCGGCGGCCTCATCGCGGCGGCCGTGGCGGTCGTCTTCGGCCTGCCGTCGTTCCGGGTGAAGGGGTTCTACATCGCCATCTCGACGCTGGCGCTGCAGTTCATCTCCGAGTGGTTCTTCGTTAACGGTCAGGCCGCCTGGATTCACGGCGGGGCCAGACAGCAGCTTCCCAACGAGGTCGGCCTCGTCGGCCCCGTCGGCGTCGTCGGTACCGACCTCGACGTCTACTACCTCGGGCTGGTCGTAATGTTGCTGTTCGCGATGCTGTCGCTGAACCTCTCTCGGACCGGGATCGGCCGGACGTTCCGCGCCGTCCGCGAGAACGACCTCGCGGCGGCCGTCCTCGGGGTCGACGTCTTCAAGAACAAGCTGCTGGCGTTCGCGGTCGGCGGGTTCATGATCGGCGTCTCCGGCGGGCTCTACGGCTTCTATCTCGGCTCGCTCGACCCGGGGTACTTCGGGCTCGCGTTGACCCTCGAGCACGTGGGGCGCGCTCATCGGCGTCGGCGTCGTCACGTTCGTCCAGGAGCTACTCCGGGAGTTCCTCCGAGGGGTGTCGACGGCCACCGACACCAACGCGACCGCGCTGGTATCGGTGTTCTTCGGCGCCATCATCGTCGTGGTACTGGCCGTCGAGCCGAAGGGCGTCCTCGCGGCGCTCGGACAGCTGAAAGACTACCTGCGGAACTGGCCGTACGCCTACTGATGGCCGACGACGTCACCGACACGGCCCGCGACCTCCTCGATCTGCCCTTCCACCGCGCCAACGGCATCGAGGTGGTGTCGGCGACCGACGAGGGCGCCCGTACGCGGTGGCCGTACGACGAGTCGCTGGTCGGCAATCCCGAGCTGCCGGCGGTCCACGGCGGCGTCATTTCGGCGCTGGCGGACCTCACCGGCGCGGCGCCGTTCGTCGGCTCGCTGGGCCGGTACACGCCGACGGTCGACCTCCGGGTGGACTACCTCACCCACGCCGGCGAGGCCGACCTCGAGGCCGTCGCCGAGATCAGACGGCGCGGCGACTCCGTCGGCGTCGCCCACGTCGTCGTCGAGTCCGGCGGCGAGATCTGCGCCGAGGCTAGGGGGGTGTACAAGCTCGCACGATGACCGACCGAAACGGGCCATTAGACGGCGCCACCGACGTCCACGTCCACCTCATGCCCGAGCGGCTGATGGCCGCGATACGCGAGGCGCTGACCGAGGCCGCCGGCTGGGAGTTCCCCCACCCCGTCGACCGCGAGGGCGTCGAGGCGACGCTCCGCGAGCACGGCATCGAGCGCTACTGTGCGCTGCCGTACGCCCACGAGCCCGGCGTCGCCGCTGACCTCAACGACTGGGTGCTCGACCGCGCGGCAGAGTCGTCGATGTGCGTCCCCTTCGCGACGGTCCACCCCGGCGACGACGTCCGAGCGGTCGTCCGGACGGCCTTCGAGAACGGCGCCCGGGGGCTGAAGTTCCAGTGTCCGGTCCAGGAGGTCGGCCCCGACGACCCGCGGCTGGACCCCGCCTTCGAGCTCGCCGCCGGGTTCGACCGGCCGATTCTCTTCCACGCCGGCACCGCGCCGATGTTCCGGGACTCCCCGCACGTCGGCGTCGACGCCTTCCGGTCGTTTCTCGCCTCCTATCCCGGGGTGCGGGCCTGTGCGGCCCACATGGGCGCCTTCGACACCCCGGCATTCGTCGAGACGCTCCGCGACCACGACAACGCCTTCCTCGACACCTGCTTCGCGATGTCGACGGTCGTCGACCGGTACATGAACTACGACCCGACCGACGTCGACACCGCGGTCTTCGAGGAGCTGTCGGGCCGTATCATGTACGGCTCCGACTACCCCAACATCCCGCATCCGTACCGCTCGGAGTACGAGCGGCTGCTCGGCCGGGAGCTGTCGGCGTCGGCCCGGGAGGCGCTGTTCGGCGGTGCTGCCGAGCGGTTTCTCGGCGAGCGAGGGTAGGCTTTTGTCGTCTCCGTTCGAGTTCGACACGAATGGTCTCGAGACGAGCAGCGCTCGCGGGTGGTGCCGTCGCGTTCGGCGCGCTCGGCGTCGGCGCAGGGTCGCGGTATCGCGCCGGGATTGACCCACGGGAGCTGCCCGTCGACGCGTGGCCGATGGCCGGGTACGGCCCGTCCGGCACCGCCGCAAACGCCGACGCCGGCCTCCCGGCGTCGCCCGAAGTGACCTGGTCGACGAGACCGCTGAACGGCATCTACCCGACCGGGCTCGTCGCCGACGCCGAGCGGGTGTACGCCGCCGGCGACGGCGTCGCCGCCCTCGACCGCGGGGACGGCTCGACCGCCTGGACGGACGGCGGCGACGTCGGCGGGCCGGCGGCGCTCGCCAGGGAGTCGCTGTACGTCGCGCCGGGGGATTCCGTCCGTAGGGTCGAGCAGGCGGTCGTCGCCTTCTACACATGGAACGGCGACCGGCCTGTCGGGGCTCGACGACGCCGACGGCGGCGAGCGCTGGTCGGTCGCGGGGCCGTACGAGCCCATCCCGGTCGTCGCCGGCGGGCACCTGTACGCGGCGGAGGGCAGTCCGGGGAGCCTCGGAGGGACGGTCGCCTTCCGGCGCCGGAGCGGCACGGACATCGCCCTGGGGCGGGCCCCGTCGGTCGCGTGGGAGCAGGACCACGGCGCGTACCCGCTCGGGGCCGCGGCGACCGATGAGCACGTTCTTGTCGGGCTCTCTCGCTCGGCGGCGGCGGGGGCGGGCCCGACACTGATGTGTCACGACCGCGAGAGCGGCCGCGTCGAGTGGCGGGTCACCGCGCCGGAAGGCTCCGGAGACGAACCCGCCCGGGGTGGCCCGCTGGCGGTCTCGGACGGTCGATGCCTTGCCGGCTACGCCGACCGCGACGTCGTCTCGGGGACCGACGCCGTCGTCTGCCGGGCGGCCGGTGACGGCGAGCCGCTGTGGCAGGTTGAAACGGACGGTCCCGTCACCGACGTCGCCGTCGTCGGCGACGGCGTCGTCTTCGGAACGGAGACGGGGGTCGTTCGGGCGGTAAACCTCGAGACGGGGGCGGACCGGTGGCGGGTCGACGTCGTCGTCCGCGTCCACGCGCTGGCACCGGTCGACGGAACGGTGTTCGTCGCGTCCAGAGGTGGCCAGGTATTCGCGGTGCGGTGACCGCTCGCCCGGACCCGGTCGCCATCCGTCGACTCGTCGCTGTCAGTACCGATCGTCGACGACGCCCGTCTCCTCGATGTCGTCGACGACGTCGACCTCGTCGGGCGCGACGAGCAGCCGATCCTCGACGGCGGCCGCCAGCGCGTCGACGTCGATGTCGGTCTGGCCCTCGACGATCAGCCGGAGGTGGTCGGTCGACTCCGGCCGGCTCACCTCCAGACGGTAGTCGCCGGTCGGTCCCTCGAAGCCCGCGAGCACCGTCCCGAGCGACTCGGGGTAGAGCTTCACGCCCTTCACCTTCAGCCGGCCGTCAGTGCGGCCGATGACGCCGTCCGGGAGGACGACCTCGCCGTCGCGGTCCTCCCACTCGGTGAGGTCGCCGGTCCGGTAGCGGACGAGCGGACACCCCTCCTTGCGGAGGTGGGTGACGACGAGCTCGCCCCGCTCGCCGTACGGCAGCACTTCGCCGGCGTCGGGGTCGATCACCTCGACGAGGGCGTAGTCGTCGCGGACGTGGAGGCCGTCCTCGGCGGCCGTCTCGGCGGCGACCGGGAGGATCTGCCGGGTGCCGAAGTAATCGACGGCGGTCTCGGCGTCCAGCGCCGCCTTCACGTCCTCGCGGAGCCCCGGCACCGAGGTGAACGGCTCGCCGGCACCGACGAAGACGTCGACGCTCGCGCCGGCGTCGCCGAGCTTCAGCGCGAAGGAGGGGTTGCCGACGATGGCGTCGACGTCGTACTCCGCGACGGTGGCGGCGGCGCTTTCCGAGTCGCCCGGCCCGGCCGGCACCACCTCGGCGCCGAGCACCTCCAGGCCCCGCTGGAAGATGACGCCCGTCCCGAAGGTGTGGTAACCGAAGGTGTTGAGCACGCGGTCGCCGGGGGCGACCCCGGCGGCCTCCAGTACCGCGGCGTTGGCCTCGGCCTGCCACTCGAGGTCGGCGGCGGTGTCGAAGACCGGCGCGAGGTCGTCGCCGAGCGGCGTGAAGCACATCATCGCGGCGCCGTCGTACAGCGACCCCTCCGGCGGGTGGTCCTCGTAGTCGGTCTTCAGCTCCGCGGCGGTCAGGAAGGGAAGCTTCCGGAAGTCGGCTACCGAGTCGACCGGACCGACCTCGTCGTAGAGGTCGTAGGCGGCCGCCCGCTCCAGCTGTTCGTTCAGGGCAGCCAGGGTCGTCTCGTCCATGTGAGACGGTCGCGCGGCGGGATAAAAAAACCGGGGCTCAGCCGGAACCGGAGCCGGCGCCGGAGCTGGGGTCGGCACCGACCGCCTCGAGGGCCGCCCGCATCGCCCGCCGGTAGCCATCGTCGTCGTAGCCGAGCCGGGGAATCCACACTTCGCGGTACGACGGGTGCAGGACGGGCAGTACCGGCGGCAGCCGGTCGGTCTCGACCGGTTCCAGCACCGCCTCGAGGAACCCGTCGAGCGAGCGGTCCGTCGCCGCCAGCAGCGACTCCGTCGCGTGCCGCCCCGTCGCGACGACGCAGTCGGGGGCGACCGCGTCCAGCTCCGCCAGCAGGTACGGCCGGCAGTTGGCCCGCTCGGCCGCGGTCGGCCCCCGGTTCGATTCTCCGTCGTCGCTCGGCGGGAAGCACTTGACGGCGTTCGTGAAGTACAGCCCGTCGGGGTCGTAGCCGAGCGACGCCAGCCGGTCGCGGATCCGGCGGCCGCTGTGGCGGGCGGTGTAGGCCATGCCGGTGTGGTTGCCGCCGCGCCAGCGGTCGGCCTCGGGGGTGCCGGCGCCGGGGGCCTCGCCGACGACGACCAGCGTCGCCTCGAGGGAGCCGACGCCCCACGAGATGCGCTCGCGGGCCGCCGCGAGGTCGGCACACCGCCGGCAGTCCGGCGCCATCGGCCGCCGGTCGTCGGGGTCGGGGAACGTCGCCACGCCCGGTCGTCGGCACGCCGGCGTCGTGACTCTTGCGCCGTCGGCGTATAGCCAATATAATGTACCATATACCTGTATAGGTCGTAATAGCCGAACGCTTAGGTACGTGGACCGTCTCGCTTCGCGTGCGAATGAGTGACACCTTCCCGGAGCCGGAGGACGGACCGACGGACGAGTCGCCCGAATCGCCCGAGTCGCCGCTGGACTCCGACCGGTACGCCCACCTCTCGCTGGATGACGACGCCGTCGTCATCTACGACCGCGAGGAGCCGGAGACGTGGCTGCAGTCCGACTTCGCGGTCGAAATCGGGGGCTGAGCCGGCCGTACCCATGTGAAGCGGTCCCGTCCGGGCGACGGGGTTCCGGACGGTATCCGCCCGGATATCGCCGAGAAGTCCTGAAAGAATTGCAGCCGGCAGTACGACTACTCCATGAGCGGGAGCACGGCGCCGAAGACGACGGGGACGAAGAAGGCGACGACCCCCGATGTTCTCCACGGCCGGGAGCGCGCTCTCGACCGCCTCGGGGAGCGGCGACGCGAGCGAGTGGCCGGCGAACTCACCGGTCACCCCGACCGCGAACAAGCCGAGCCCGGCCAGAAAGCCCGTCTCGGCGATTTTTGCGTAGCCGAGACCGGGGCTCCGTCGGCTGTCCGTGGCTACATCTCGACTCTCGATCGAAGAGCTTCCGGGTCACGGCCGGTCGAAAGGGATATGTGGGCCACCGTCGGATAGAGGGCATGCGCGAATTTCTCGTCTCGTCGGTCGAACTGCTCGCGTACCTCCTCACGACCGGGCTGCTCGCCGGCGCCGGACTGTTCGCCGAACTCAGGACCATCTCCTACGCCTCGGCGGGCAACCTGAAGTTCTCCGTCTGGCTGGGCGTCGTCGGCCTGGTGGCGCTGTATGCCGCCTTCTCCGTGGGCACCGAGCGGCTGCTGCCCCGGCTCCGGGAACTGGCCCGATAGTGATCATTATGATAACTTTCAGCACGGGAGTGAAAAAGAGGCTGCTTCGACGCTAAGCCCCGGTTCGTTCGACACTCAGCGGTAACGACTCGCAATAATCCTACGACCCGTCAGTTCCGCGTCGGGTCGGAGTCGCCGGCCGTCACCTCGTCGTCGGGCGTCGCGTGGCCCTCGACGGCCTCGGCGGTGTCGGTGTCCTTCGGCGTGTCGACGTGCCAGCGGTCGACCGACGTCTCGTAGTCGGCCAGCCTATTCGAGGTTCGCAGCTTCAGGTCGTCGTCGTTGACGTTCACCTCGAGGACGTACTCGTCGTCGGCCCGCCGGAGATTGGCGCTGACCAACTCGTTGTCGAAGTAGTACGGCGACATCCGGGTCATGAGGTTCCTGTAGACGCTGTCTTCGACCTTCCGGACGGCCTTCCGGGTGGCGGAGTCGGCCGCCCGGGCGACGTAGTTGATCGACTCGCGCCACTCGTCGACGGCCTCGCGGGGCTCCTCGAGGCTCTCGTAGGAGTCGGCCAGCTTCTCGCCGGCCGTCTTGAGGTCCTCGTCGGGCGTCCGGCCGGCGCGTTCGCCCTCCCCCTCGTCGATGCTGGCCTGCTCGGCCGTCTTCCGGTTGACGTCCTCGCTCAGCCGCTCGTCGGCCTTCGGGCGCCACTCGTCCCACTCGGCCAGCGCCGCCTCGTCGACACCGACGCCCTCCGCGACGAGGTCCTTCAGCGCCCGGGTGATCCGTTCGCCGTGTTCGACCACGTCGACCCAACTCCCACGCAGCTCGAAGCCGGAGACGCTCTCTTCGGCCTCCATCGGCCGCCGGTTCGTCGTCCACCCTCTTGGCTCTTGTCGAAGCCTCGGCGCCCGACCGGAGGGGGACCGGTTTTAAGCCGGCGGCGGCCCCGGAAGCGAACATGCCTATCGAGGACCGCGACGACGCCCACGTCATCACGCACGCGCTGGCGAAGCACACCGTCTCCGAGCTGCGGTCGGCCGAGACCGGCCAGGTCGCCTTCCGAGAGGGGCTCGTCGAGCTCGGCCGGCTCTGCGGCTTCGAAATCATCGACGGCATGCTCGAAACCGAGTACGTCTCCATCACGACGCCGCTGGCGGAGACGACCGGCGAGGTCGTCAAGGGCCTCGACGACGTCGTCATCGTCAACGTCCTCCGGGCGGCGACGCCGTTCGTCGAGGGGCTCGTCGAGGCGTTCCCCCAGGCCAGACAGGGCGTCATCTCCGCCGGTCGCGACGAGGAGGCCGGCATGGACGACGACGGGAGCTTTCCCATCACCATCGACTACGTGAAGCTACCCGACATCGACGAGGACGATACCGTCATCGTCGCCGACCCGATGCTGGCCACGGGCAGCACCATGACCGCCGTTCTGGAGGAGGTCACCGCGATGGGCGACCCCGAGCGGCTGGTCGTCCTGTCGGCCGTCAGCGCCCCTTCCGGGCTCCTGCGGGTGGCCGACTCGTTCCCGGGGGCCAGCGTCATCACCGTCAGCGTCGACGAGCGGCTCGACGACGACGGCTACATCGTCCCCGGCGTCGGCGACGCCGGCGACCGGGCGTTCGGGACCTGAACGACCCGCCGGGGTAGATACCGCCGCTTCCACTCGAGATGCGACACCCGCCGCCTCGGGGCAACCTCCACGCGAACCGGCGACGACCCCCTCGCTTCGGCTGGAGGTCGCCGCCCCCGGGCGATTTCGCTCCTCTTAAAGCGTCGGATGGGCGTGCGACGGCGTTGTTCGCCCGTGGCCCTGCCGCGTGACTCGGGAATAGCAGGGGAACCGAACCGGTAATCACGGTGCGTATCGGCTGCTCAGGCTCCTGTCAAATTCTGTAGATGATTCGGACGACGGGCAGGGTACTGTAGGCGTGTCCGCCGCTGGAACGTGCTCCTCGAATGAGACAACAAACGTCTCGACCCGTTCCGATTTCCCGCGACAAACCTGTCCACGGGCCGGAACACGTAGTCTCCAGGTAACTTTTTCATTTGCAGCGATGAATCTATCTCGTGGATCAAGATACTGAGCCGACCGAGACCCCCAGACTAAGCCTTCGTGGTTACCTACGCAAATCGATTATAACCGGGACTGCAATCGTGGTTCCCGTCCTGATAACTGCGGCGGTCGTGTTGTTCATCGTCAATTTCCTGTCGCAACTGTTGAATCCGGTGGTCACCCCGATTCAGATGGGACCGAGAGACATATCGCCAGTTCTGTCGAAGCTCATAGCGATCGTCATGCTGTTCGTCATCATCTTTTTCGTCGGCACGTTCACCGAGTCCCGCGTCGGTGGCGACCGGCTGAAAGGGGGTTTGGACGCCGCCATGGCACAGATTCCCGGTGTCAGGTCCATCTATAATCCGCTGGATCAGATCAGTACGATGTTGCTCGACGGCGATACCCGGAACTTCAAAGATGTCGTCCTCGTGGAGTTCCCGAAAGAGGGCTCGTATTCGGTCGCGTTCAAGACGTCGAACCCTCCGGAGATGATCGAACGGACGACCGAGGAGGACGATATGCTCACCGTCTTCATGCCGATGGGTCCGAACCCGTTCATGGGTGGATTCATTCTCCACATGGCCGAAGATGAGGTGTATCCCCTCGACCTGTCCGTCGAGGAAGGAATCTCGTCGATCGTTTCCTTCGGCGTAGCGGTCGAACTCGACGATCATCCGCCCGAGGTCCCCATCAATCTGGACGAGATAACGGGAGACGACTCGTAGCGTGTCCGTTCTCCGTATCCTGCACGACGCTACCGATAGTATTCGGGCGTGTGCCGATTCTCCGTTGCTGCGTCACTCGTCCATACTGACCGAGGGGTTCGAGCAGAAATCGAGCGAATAGTTCGTATCACTGACACTCCTACTCGAACTCCGCACGGCCACCCGTGGCGCTCCGGAGGCGATCGGCGATAGCCTCGGCGTCGGCAACCGGTACCCGCACCTCGAAGGTCACCGTCGCCGCGTAGTCGGCCTCGAAGGCGACGCCCTCGCTCTCGAGGACGCTCCGGACCGTCCCGGAGTCGTCGTAGTCGACGGTGACGACGAACGTCTCGTGAGGGCGCCGCCGGACGACCTCGGCGGCGTCGAGGGCGGTCGTCGTCGCCCGGGAGTACGCCCGGGCCAACCCGCCGACGCCGAGTTCGGTGCCGCCGAAGTACCGGGCGACGACGACGGCGACGTTCTCGAGGTCCCGGCCCGACAGCACCGACAGCACCGGGTCGCCGGCGCTGCCGGCGGGCTCGCCGTCGTCGTCGGCGTACGCCCGGAACGGGTCGGCCCGGACGCGGTAAGCCGGGACGTGGTGGGTGGCGTCGGGGTACTCCGCCGCGATCGATTCGACGAACGCCTCCGCCGCCGGGACGTCCTCGACGGGGGCGGCGCGGCCGACGAACTCCGACCCGCGGACGGTGAAGCGGCTCCGGCCCGGCGTCGCCAGCGTCCGGTAGCCGTCGGCGGCCTCTCCGGTCACGTCGGCCCTGCGGCCGCCGCCGGCAAATCCGTTTCGCGTCTCGAAGCCGATAGTGTTCAGTGAGGAGAGAGTGGTGTTTTCGGCGGTGACGAGGGCGTGTCCGAATGGGCTCCCTCCCGCTCGCGGGCTGTGTCTCGCCCGTTCAAGATTCCGCCCGGTACCGGCCGACCGGCCGGTCCTCGCGCGATTAAACACGATCCCCGAGCCGTCCCGCGAGCGTTTATATAGGGCGGCGGCATACGGCGGGGCGATGGAGGTCGGGACGTTCGCGACGTTCGTCGCCGCCGGGGGGGCGAGTCTCTTCATGGCGTGGGCCATCGGCGCCGGCTCCTCGGGGTCGACGCCGTTCGCGCCGGCCGTCGGCGCCAACGCCGTCTCGGTGATGCGGGCCGGCTTCTTCGTCGGCATCCTGGGACTGTTCGGCGCGACGCTGCAGGGCGAGAACGTCACCGAAGCGGTCGGCCGGGAACTCATTGTCGGGGTGACGCTGTCGCCGACCGCCGCCATCGTCGCGCTGACCATCGCGGCCGCCCTCGTGGCGGTCGGGGTGTTCACCGGCTACCCGGTCGCGACGGCGTTCACCGTCACCGGCGCCGTCGTCGGCACCGGGCTGGCGCTGGGCGGCGACCCCGCCTGGGGGAAGTACTACCAGATACTGGCGGTGTGGACGCTGACGCCGGTCGTCGGCGGCGGCGCCGCCTACGGCACCGCCCGGCTCCTCCGCCGCGGCGAGGTGCCGGAACGGGTCGCGGTGCCGGCGCTCGCCGGCCTCGTCGGCGCGGTACTGGCGAACGTCGAGTTCGTCCTGCTGGGGCCGCCGGGCGAGGCCGCCGCCGTCGCCGAGACCGTCGGCGGCGGGCCGGGCGGCCGGGCGGCCGTCACCATCCTCGTCGCCGCCGTCGTCGCTGGCGCCCTGCTATCGGACATGCGGGCCGACGAGGCGGCCGCACAACGGCACTTCCTGCTCGCGCTGGGCGCCCTGGTCGCCTTCTCGGCCGGCGGCAGCCAGGTCGGGCTGGCGCTGGGGCCGCTGCTGCCGCTGGTCGACGCCGCCGGCGCCGACGTCCCGCTCGTGGCGCTGCTGTTCGGCGGCGGCGTCGGCCTGCTGGCGGGGTCGTGGACCGCCGCCCCCCGGATGATCAAGGCCATCTCCCAGGACTACTCCTCGCTGGGGCCGCGGCGCTCCATCGCGGCGCTCATCCCCTCGTTCGTCATCGCCCAGACCGCCATCTTCCTCGGCGTCCCCATCTCGTTCAACGAGATCATCGTCTCGGCGGTCGTCGGCGCCGGTGCCTCCGCCGGCGGCGTCAGCGCCGGCAAGATGGGCTACACCGCACTGGCGTGGGTCTGCTCGCTGCTCGGCGCTGGCGCCCTCGGCTACGGGGTGTACACGGCCGTCGCGGCGCTGTGAATCACTGTTCCTCGTCGGCGGCCGGCTCCGCCGTCTGCGGCGCCTCGTAGGCGTCGGTCTTGACGAGCCGCGCCTTCAGGATGCGGGTGTTTTCGACCCGGTCGACGTGTATCTCGAGGCCGTCGTACCCGATGGTCTCGCCCTCCTCGACGAGGCGGCCGGCGCGGTTGAAGATGAAGCCGGCGATGGTCTCGAACTCCTCGCCTTCCGGGATGTCGACGTCCAGCCGCTCGTTGACCTCGTCGATGTTGACCTCGCCCTTCAGCGTGGCCGTCCGGTCGTCGATCACCTCGACCGGCTCCTCCTCGCCGGACTGCAGGATCTCCCCGACGATCTCCTCGGTGATGTCTTCCATCGTCACCATCCCCTCGGTGGTGCCGAACTCGTCGATGACGATGACCATGTGCATCCGGGTTTCCCGCATCTCCGCCAGCAGGTCGTCGACGTTCTTCGATTCGGGGACGTGCAGCGTCTCTTGGATGAGGTCCTCCAGTTCGACGTCGTCGCTGGCGCCGTAGCTGTACTCCCGGACCAGATCGGAGATGTGGACCACCCCGAGGACGTTGTCGAGGCTGCCGTCGTAGACCGGCAGCCGCGTGTGGTTCGACTGCACGCAGGCCTGGATGGCCTCGTCGATGGTGGCGTCCTTCGGGGCCGCCTTCATGTCCAGCCGCGGCGTCATCACCTCCTTGGCGATGGTGCCGGTGAACCGGAAGATGCGCTGGAGCATCTCCCGTTCGTCCTCCTCGAGAACGCCCGCCCGCTCGCCGGTCTCGATGATGTCGCGGATCTCCTCGCGGGTGACGTACGTCGACTCGATCTCGCCGCGACCGCCGGTGACGCGGTTGACCTGCCGGGTCAGGTAGTCGAAGGTGACGATGAGCGGCAGCAGGACGTACTCCGAGAGCTTCAGCGGTCCGGCGATGCGGCGGGCCCACGACTCGGTGTTCTCGACGGCGTAGGACTTCGGCGCGCTCTCGCCGAACAGCAACACCAGGGCGGTGACGCCGAAGGTGGCGATGAACACCGCGAGCGACTGCGAGGAGACGTACAGCGCGAGCAGCCCCGTCGCGATCGACGACATCGCGATGTTGATCAGGTTGTTGCCGACGAGGATGGTGACGAGTAGCCGGTGGGGGTCGTCTTTCAGCTCCTGGAGCGTCGCCGCGCCGGGCAGTTCCTCGGCGACCATCGCCTCGATCCGGTGGGACGGCAGCGAGAACATCGCGATCTCCGAGGAGGAGAAAAACGCCGACAGCCCCAACAGCACCAGAATCGTCAGACCGCCGGCGAGGGCGACGACGCCGTCGCTGACCGGAAGGGTCGGGTCGGTGCCGACCTGCACCGCGGTCGCCGGGGACGACACGGAGACGACCATCTGAACGTGGTGGGTACTTGCGGGCCGGGATTAAGCGTTTTGACACCTTCCCACGGTTGCAGCCAGGGGATTCCTCCGGTGGGGACGTCGGTCGTCGTCGGCAACCCGTGCGGCGACGGCGGACGACGGCGACACCCTTAGGCGGCGGCCGGTCGTACCGCGAGATATGAGCGACCCAGCGATCACCGTCTACCGGCTGCAGGCGTGTCCGTTCTGCGAGCGCGTCGTCCGCACCCTCGAGGAACTCGGCCTCGACTACCGCTCGCGGTTCGTCGAGGCGCGGCACTCCCGCCGGGACGTCGTCAAGCGGCTGACCGGCGCCCGGACCGTCCCCGCGCTCGTCGACGACGACACCGGCGTCACGATGAGCGAGAGCGCCAACATCGTCGCCTACCTCGAGGAGACCTACGGCGACGGCGCCGCCGACCCGATCCACATCACCGCCAGCGCCGCGGGTGATGCGGAGTGAACCTCGGCTTCGACGTCGTCGAGCTCGGGCCCGCGGACGCCCCGCCCGTCGGCGAGACCGCCCCCGACTTCACCCGACCGCTCGTCAACGACGAGTACTGGGAGGACGTCGCCCTCTCGGAGCTGACCGACGACGGCCCCGTCGTGCTCGTCTTCCACACGATGGACGGCGACTTCCCGGCGACGTACATCTGGCAGGCGATCCGGGACCGCGGGTGGGACGACTACGACGCCGAGGTGGTCGGGCTGTCGGTGTCGACGCCGTACGAGCACTCGCGGTTCCTCGAGGAGTGGGACATCGCGTTCCGGCTCTTCTCGGACCCCCAGAACGGCGTCGCCGAGGCATACGGGGTCGTCCACGACCTCGACGGCATGACGGGCGTCGCCGAACCCCGGCCGGCCGTCTTCGTGGTCGACGGCGACCGGACGGTACGGGAGGCGTGGGTGTCGACCGAGTGGCCGGAGTTCCCGCCGTACGACGACCTCGAAGCGGCCATCGAAGCGCTGTAACCGTGGCCGACGACGGGCCCGACCTCACGGCGGCGGTCGCGGCGCTGCGGCGCGGCGACCTCGTGGTCTACCCGACCGAGACCGTCTACGGGCTGGGCGCCGACGCCCTCGACGCCGCGGCCGTCGAGCGGGTCTTCGCCGCGAAGGACCGCCCCCGCGAGAAGCCCGTCTCGATGGCGCTGCCGGCGGTCGAGGCCGTCGCGGAGTACACCCGGCCGTCGGACCGCGAGCTGACCTTCTGCGAGCGGTTCCTCCCCGGCCCCGTCACCGTGCTGCTGGAGCGGACCGACCGCGTGCCGGACGTCCTCGCCGCCGGCGGCGACCGCGTCGGCGTCCGCGTCCCCGGCCACGACCTCTCGCGGGCGCTCGCCCGCCGCGTCGGCCCGGTGACGGCCACGAGCGCGAACCGCAGCGGCGAGCCCAGCGCCCGTCGCATCGACGGCGTCGACCCCGCGATCCGCGAGCGGGCCGTCGTCGTCGACACCGGCGAGACGCCCGGCGGCGAAAGCACCGTCGTTGACCCCGCCGCCGGCGAGATACACCGCCGCGGGCCGCTGGCCGACGAGATCGAGGCGTGGCTGCGGTCGCACCCGGCGTAGCGCCGCGCCCGGGTCGCGGCGCTCACAGCCCGAGTCGCGACCGCAGCGACGCCGTCTTCGTCCCGCACTCCGTCCGGTAGTCGCAGGCGGCACACCGTGCGTCGTCGTCGAGCCGCGGCGGCGGGCCGTCGAGCGACCGGACGGTCCGGAGTGCCCGCCGGTAGGCCGCCTTCCGGGCCGTCGTGAGCCGGAGCCGCCGGACGACGCCGTGGGCCGGATACTCGACGATCGCCCGCTCGACGGGCCGCTGTCGCTCCCAGGCCAGCGCCTTCGCGGCCGCCGTCGCGCGGACGGACTGCGGCTCCCAGACGCCCCGCTCGGGCGGCCGACCGGGCGAGACGACGACCGGCTGGGGCGGCTCGGCGAGCAGCTTGTGGGCGACGCCGCGGCAGTCTTTGCCCTCCAGCAGGACGTCTCGGTCGGCCGGGTCGACGAGCTCCGCCCAGCAGTCCAGCCGCGCCTTCGCGCTTCCGAGGTTCGAGCGGTACTGCGTCGGTGTGACCGCGACGGGCTCGTCGGCCAGCGACGTCTCCGGCGCCAGGAGTTCGGGGTAACGGAACGCCAGCGCCCGGACCGCCGCGACATCGTCGGGCGGCCCGGGGTCGTCGTCCCGGCGCCGGTGGTAGAGCTGCCGTGGACAGTACGCCGCCGTCGCCAGGTCGGTGAACGTGGACGTCGCGGTCACGGGGCCGCTGGCCGCGGCTCCGTACTTGAACCCTACGTCGCCAGGCGGCGCCTGGCCAGGCGGGTCAGAATCGGCGCGTCCCGGAGCCGGAGTAGCCGCGCGATCGCGCGCTTGTCGCCCTCGTTGGCCCGCGTCAGCGTCTCGTCGTCCAGCCGCCGAAGGTCCCGCATGAGTTCGTCGTACCGGTCGTTCGGCGCCAGGTACAGCAACTGCGTCATCAGGAGCCGCGAGTCCATGTCCGGGGCGACGTCCTCGTGCCAGAGGTCGTCGTACAGCGACATCGCCTCGGCGGAGGTGTCCGGCTCCGACCGCGTGAAGCACTGATCGACCGTCACCGCGGCCGCCCGGCCGGACTTCATGCCCTTGTGGATACCTTCGCCCCACAGCGGGTCGATCGTCGGCACCGTGTCGCCGACCGCCACGAAGCCGTCCGTGCTCAGCGAGTCCGGCGGCTGGATGTGCGCCGACCCGCGGTGCTGGCGGCCCTCGAGGCGGGTGGCGCCCTCGAAGCGGGGGTCGGTGTCCAGCCAGTGGTCGAGGTAGCCGTCGATGGTGCGGTCGACCTCGGCGTACCGCTGGTAGCTGTCGTTGCGGATGTAGCAGAGCCCCACCTTCGCCGCGTCCCCGCCGGTGTGGAAGATCCACGAGTAGCCGCCGGGGGCGTATTCGTGGTCCAGCCGCAGCATCATCGAGTCCCGGAGGTCGGCGTACCCCTTGTGGTCGAGGTCGACGCCCTCGAACTCGTATTCGACGCCGATGGCCTGGTTCCGGCGGTCGAGGTCGCAGACGTCGAGCTCCTTGGCCAGCGGCGCCGCCGGCCCGGTGGCGTCGACGATGATGTCGCCGTACACCTCCTCGGAGCCGTTGTACCGGACGCCGACCGGCTCGCCGTCCTCGACGATGGGCTTGGAGACACGGGCGTCGAACCGGTAGTCGGCGCCCTTCTCGCGGCCGTCGTCGACGAGAAACTGCTTGAACGCCGCGAAGTCCAGCACCGCCCCCGGTCGATCCTCGACGAAGAAGTGGTTCGGCGACTCGATGACGACGTCGTCGGTGAAGTTCATCACCACGTCGTCGGGGACGTTGAACGACGCCATCATCGACGGGAAGCTGCCGCCGGTCGACTTGTTACTCTGACGTGGGAACTCCTCTTCGACCTCCGTCTCCAACACGACGACATCGTACCCCCGGGCCGCGACGTCGCGGGCGCACTGGGCGCCCGCCGGCCCCGCACCGGCGACGATCACGTCAAAGCGCTCGCGCATAGCGATTCCATGCGCGTATCCGTAATTAGTTTTCCTGACCCGGAAGGCCCGACGGCCGGACGGTCGGACGACCGGTCAGTCGTCGGCCGGGGCGGCATCGGCGTCGGCGCCGGCGTCGGCCGCGGCGACGGTCGCGCCGCCGGCCTCCAGCGCCTCGACGACCAGCTCCGCGACGTCGACGATCTCGATGTCCTCCTCGAAGCCACCGGTCTTGCGGCCGTCCTCGTACATGGTCATGCACATCGGACAGGCGACGACGAACTTCTCGACGGCGGTGCCGGCGTCGGTGTCCTCCAGGGCCTCCCGGAGCCGCTCCTCGCTGGGTTTTTCGTCCTGTTCGTTGTCGAGCCACAGCCCGCCGCCGCCGCCGCCGCAGCAGTAGGAGTTCGCCCGATTGCGCGGCATCTCCTGGAGCTCGCAGCCGGTCGCCCGGACCAGCTCCCGCGGTGCCTCGTACTCGTCGTTGAACCGCCCGAGGTGACAGGGGTCGTGGTAGGTAACCGTGTAATCGAGTTCGTCGCCGGACAGCCCCAGGGCGTCGACGCCGACCAGCTCCTCGACGGCCTGCGTCCAGTGGTACACCTCCACGTCGCCGTCGCGGTTCCAGTAGCCGTCGACGGCGAACTCCATCATCGGGTCGTCGGCGAACTCCGCGAAGTCGACCTCCGGGTACTCGTTTTTGAACGTGTTGTAGGAGTGGGGGTCCGTACAGACGATCGTCTCGTAGTCGCACTCCCGGAAGCTGTCGACGAGCGTGCCGGCCTGCTCGACGAAGAGGAACTCCTCGCCGATGCGGCGGACGTCGTTGCCGTCGTACACCTCGTCCTCGTAGAGGATGCCGACGGAGACGTCGGCGTGCTCGAAGATCCGGGCCAGCGAGCGGGCGACCTGCTTGTTGCGCTCGTCGTAGCTGGGGTAGTCGCCGACGTACCAGAGGTACTCGACGGACGCCTCGCGGGCGTCGGCCACGTCGAACGCCAGCTCGTCCGTCCAGTCGCCGCGGTCGGACGGCGAGTCGCCGAAGGTGTTGCCCTTCTGCATCACGTTCTGGAAGGTATCCTGGAGTTCCGGCCGGACGTCGCCCTGGTCGACGGCCTGACGGTTCAGCCGGGTGAAGCTCTTGAGATGTTCGATCTCGACCGGGCAGGCGTCCATGCAGGCCATACACGCCATGCAGGACTCCATCGTCTCGGTGTCGATGACGCCGCCGCCGTCGGCGATGATCTCTTTCGGCTCGTCGCCGGCGTCGACGGATCGGCGGTACTCCTTCAGGTCGAGGATGACGTCGCGGGGGTCGAGGTTCCGGCCGGAGGCCTTCGCCGGACAGACCGACGAACAGCGGCCGCACTTCGTGCAGGCGTCCTGGTCGAGCAGCTCCTTCCAGGAGAAGTCGTCGATGGACTCGGCGTTGGTCGCATCGAGGTCCGAGGGGACGCCCGGCAGGCGGGCGCCGGCCTTCTCGTCGCGCGTGACGACGTTGGCGAACGACGAGAACATGTGGAACGGCTTGGCGTAAGGGATGGCGGCGATGAAGACGAACGCCAGAAGCGAGTGCGACCACCAGGCGACGGGGTAGACGGCGGCGGCCATCGATTCGTCCATGCCGGCGGCGGCGAAGCCGACGGCGACGGCCGTCCCGACGAAGCTGACCGACTCGGGCTCCTGTCCGAGGATGCGCAGCCCCTCCAGCAGGAAGCCGCCGAGCCCCAACAGGAACAGCGACCACACGAGAAAGGCATCCTCCCAGTTGGTGTGTTTGCCCCACAGCCGTTCCTTGCGGACGGCGTAACGGCGCCACAGCGCCACGCCCAGCCCGACGACGAACAGCAGCCCCAGGGCGTCGGTCACCAGCTGGTAGGACAGATAGAAGTCGCCGACCCAGAACGACTCGCCGGTCGCAACCTGGTAGATGTCGAGGTCGATGAACAGGATGGTCGTCGCGATGAGCAGCGTCAGGAAGCCCCAGAGGATGAACGCGTGCATCAGCCCGCCGACCAGGTCGCGGTTGAACTGTTTCTCGTTCGAGGCGATCACCTTCGCCGCCGAGGCGACCCGTCCTGGCAGGTCGTCGAGGCGTTCGAACCAGTCTTCCGTTCCCTCGGCGTAGCGGGCGAACCGCCCGTAGATGCCGACGGCGGCGACGAGAACCGTCAGGGTGGCGAGAAAGTAAAACACCACCTTCTGGACCGGGCCGATCTGCCAGAAGGTCTCCCGGGCGACGTCGCCGCCCGCCTGCAACGGAAGCGCCGGTGGCATACGGATAGGAGGGGGACGTGTCCGCTTAAGCCTTGTTACACCGGGTCATGAGACCGCCGTACGGCGCGTTCACGAGCCGTCGGAGCCCCCGATTGCCGGGTCGTTCATATCGCGCCGTAGAGGGCGGCCGCCGACAGCCCGACAGCCAGGGCCAGCGCCGGGAGGTCCCGGCGGCCGAGTCGGAGCGGCGGGAGGGTGGGGTTCCAGGCGAAACAGCGGGCCTGCAGCGCGAGCGCGAGCCGGTCGGCCCGCCGGAAGGCGCGGTTGAACCCGGCGACCGCCAGGAGCCGGGCTCGGTCCCGAATCGACCGCTGTCTTCCGAGTCGTGCTCGCTGTGCGTCCCGGATTCGTGCGAGGTCACGCTGCAACAGCGGGAGAAACCGGAACACGAGCGCGACGCCGACGCCGAGAAAGCGGCCGAACCGGCCCGGAACGGTCCGCTGTATCGCGGCTCTCGAGGCCCGAACCGGCGTCGTCCGGACGTAGGCCGCGCTGACGAACAGGACGAGCAGGATGCGGTAACTGGCCAGCGCCGGGGGAACGGCGTCGGCGACGACGAACCACGGCGTCCCGAGTGTCAGCCCCTGCAGCACCGGTGCGCCGACGAGGAACGGCGCGAGGTATCTCAGTTCCCCGATGGTGGCGATCGGAGAGGTGTCGGCCGCGGCCATCAGCACTCCGGTCAGTGCGGTGAGCCAAACGAGTCCTCCGGGAGTGGTATAAACGAAGGCGGCGACGACGAAGCTGGCCTGGACGGCGAACTTCGAGCGGGGGTCGAGCCGGTGGGCCACGGAGTCGCCGGGGCGATAGACGAGCGTCATGGCCGACGGACGCCCCGATCGTCGAGGTCCGGCAGGACCGCACCGGGCGCCCCGGTGCGGATAACCTGTCCCGCCGACATCACCGCGACCCTGTCGGCCAGCGCCGCGACGTCCCGCAGGTCGTGTGTGACGACGACGACGCTGGTTCCCGCGTCGTGGAGTGCCTCGAGTCGGTCGAGAACCGACTCCCGCGCCGGCCGGTCGAGGCCGGTGAACGGCTCGTCGAGGACGAGGTGTGACGGCTTCATCGCCAGCGCGCCCGCGATGGCCACCCGGGCCCGTTCGCCGCCCGAGAGGCGGTCGATGCGTCGCTCGCCGTACCCGTCGAGTTCGACTGCGGCGAGAGCCGTCTCGACCCGGCGGTCGATGTCGGCCCGTGGAAGCCCGAGGTTCTCGGGGCCGAACGCCACGTCGGCCGCGACGGTCGCGGCGACGAAGCAGTCCCGCGGGGTCTGGAACACCATCCCGACCTTCGTCCGGGCGGCGACGAGGTCCGCGAAAACGTCCGTTTCGTCGACCTCGACGGTCCCCGAGTCCGGTTCCAGCAGTCCGTTGAAATGACGGATGAGCGTCGTCTTCCCGGAGCCGTTCGGCCCGGCGAGGACGACGAATTCGCCGTCGTCGATTCGCGTCGAAACCCCGTCGAGAGCGGCCTCGTCTCCGTACCGGTGGACGAGGTCCCGCGTCTCGATCATCTCACTTCGGCAGAACGTGTTCGTTGAGCGACCCGCTCCGGATGAGTACGAGCGCGATGAACATCTTGAACACGTCACCGGGGATGAACGGAAGCGAGGCGAGCGTCAGTGCCTCGACGAGCCCGATATCGGTCACGAACGCGAACTGCGCGGTTCCGAGGGCGTAGATGATGACGATTGCGGCCGTCATACCCGCGAGCGGCCTGATCGACGGAATCACACGGAGGTCGGTGAGTTCGCTCCCCCCGTGTGCGAGGTAGCCAGCCGCCGCCGCGGCGATGGGATACGAAAACAGGTAGCCGCCGGTCTGTCCGGCCAATATGCCGATACCGGCTGACCCGCCCGCGAACACCGGCGCGCCGACTGCGCCCGCGACGAGGTAGAGAAGCATCGAGGCTGCACCCCAGATAGGCCCAAGTAGCAATCCGGCGAGGAACACGCCGAGCACCTGGAGCGTGAACGGCACGGGCGAGAACGGGATCGGGATCGACCCCACGATGGCGAACGCTCCGGTCAGTGCCGCCAACAGCGCCGCTCGGGCGATGTTGAGCGTCGTCTCGTCACCGACCAGGTCGACATCGGACGTCGTCGTGTCGCTCATGCGGCGTGGTTCCCGTCGACCGGCTTCACCCTGTCGGTTGACGTTTGTCGCCGGGTTTATGTGGCGAAAACACAAAATACGAGCTCCCCGTGACCGAAAATACCGACGAACTCCGCGACATCTTCAGGAGAGTCGCCGACGAGGACACGGTCACCGAGACCCAGGAGGAATCGCGGGGCTCACTGACCGACGAGGGGGCGTCGCAGGAGCGTCTCGTCGAGATAATCGAGCGGATGCGTGTCGACCACGAGTTCGAGACGGAGCTGTCCGACGCGGAGCTGGTGACCGTCGTCAGGCGGTTCTACGACGACGGTGACGACGACATCGCCGAGGCGCTCGACGTCTCGTCGCGGGAGGCGTTCCGCGCCCGGATGGACCTCCATCTCGTCCGCGAGGCGGACACCGACCCCTTCGACCTGGCGGCGCTCCGCGACCACCTCGCTGGCGGCGAATCGACGGCGGAAATCGCCGACCGACTGGACGTCGACGCGTCGACGGTCGAGCGGTATCGACGGGTCGTCGAGGCCGAAACGGAGGCCCGTCGCGTCAGCGAGCGCTTCCGAACCGAGTTCGAGGACGCCGTCCTGGGCGCCGAGGCGGGCGAGCGGTTCACCGAGGAGATGACCGAAGACGGCCTCGACGAAGCGACCGAGGGCATCGAGACGGACGTCTCCTTCTGAGCGGCGGCCGTCGCCGAGGATTCATATACTGGGACGCGACCAGCGGCCGTATCCGCTGACGAGCGCCGACGGTCCGCCGGGGCGGGAGCGCGGAACACGGGCCGTCGTCACGCCGCCGTTCCGCCTGTTCGCTACCGCTCGACGCGGACGTCATGTCGGTTCACGTACCGCTCGACCCGCCTCCGGAGGGGGCCGTCGTCCGGCCACGCGACTCCGGCGTCCAGCGCCGCCGGGTCGCCGACGTAAGTCCACAGGCCGCCACCGCCGTCCGGCACCCGGACCCGGACGTAGAGTCCTCGGTCGACGCCCTCGTAGGCGTCGAGGGTCGCGAGGCCGCCGTCCCGGAGCCGCAGCACCCGGCCGTCGGTCTCGCCGCCCGGCGCGAGCGTCGGATAGCGCGCCTCGACCCGGTGGAGTCCGACGAGTCGAGCGTCCGGTCCGAAGTCGGCATGGCCGACCACCTCGCGGGCGCGCTCCGGCTCCCGGAGCGTCCCGTAAACGAAGGCGTCCATGCGTCGTCGGGGTCGCCGGCGAGCGAAAGCTCTACCGGCCGCGGCCCGGGCCTACCGACGATACGTGGGCGGTTCCTGTCGGCGTGGCGCCGCGTTCTGTCGCCGTCGTGGCCGGTGATGGCCGAGCGGACGATCCGGACGCTAATGTACCATCGACCTCCCGGTGACGGCGCTGTTCTCGCCGGTGGCCATCGCGGCGGTCGGGCCTAATCGATCTCCACGCCCGGTTTTCGCCATGGGTCGGCCTCGGCACCGGCACCGGCGGCGCCATCGCGCTGTCGTCGCAGGACACCGGCAGCGGCGCGACGGCCACCGCGACGAGGTCATCAACCAGGCGCTCGTCGCCGGCGTTCCGTTCGGCGAGCTGGCCGTCGCGCTGCTGGGGGCACCGCCCGAGGTGGCTCGTCTCGGCGGCCGGTGTCTCGGGATCATTCTGGCGACGGCGCCGGCCAGACACGTCGGACTCATCGCCGCCCGCTCGCTGCAGGGTACCGGCGACACCCGGTCGCCGATGTACGTCGATGTCGCCGCGAGCGCCCTCGACGTTGCCGGGTCGCTGACGCTCGGCCTAAGGGCTGTTCGGAGTGCCGCGGCTGTCTGTCGTCGCTGTCGGCTTCCGCGCCGACGGGTGGACACAGTAGGCGGTCTCGATGCTCGAGGAGCGCGGAAGCGTCCCGGCGGAGCGAGCCCGACCGTCGGTCGAAGCGCTCAATACTTGGTAGCCGAATACACTGACGAATGCTGCCGTCCTCCTGGAAGCGGGACATCGCGAGCGGGCTGGTCATCCTCGTCCCGCTTCTCGTCGTGGCGTACGTCGTCACCTTCATTTACCGGGCCATCGCCAACATTCCGTACATCGACAGGGTGCTGGCCGAGCAGCCGACCGGAGTGCGGGTCGTGATCGTACTCGCGGTGTTCGCGATGCTGGTGCTGTCGGTCGGCTACCTGATGCGGACGACGCTCGGAGACCTCCTCGAGACCGCCCTCGACAGCATCATGAATCAGGTGCCGGGGCTCCGCGTCGTCTACAACGCCTCGAAGATGGCCGTCGAAACCGCCGTCTCCGGGCCCGAGGACCTCCAGACGCCGGTCAAACTGGAGGTATGGGACGGGATGCGGATGACCGCGTTCAAAACCGGCAAGACGACCCCCGACGGCCGCGACGTGCTCTTCCTGCCGACGGCACCCAACATCACGACCGGTTACGTCGTCGAGGTCGAATCCGACCGTTACACCGAGGTCGACGAGAACGTCGAGGACGCGTTGACGCGCATCCTCAGCGCCGGCTTCGGCGAGAACACCGGCCCCGGCATCGCCATCGACGTGACGGAAGGTGGTCCGGTGGCCCGGGCCGACGAGACCGAGGCGATCGACGACTGACCTTCGATTACCCGTTGACGACCGCCCGCAGCGCGAAGAGCGCGTTCTCCTTCCGCTCTATCACCCGGCGGTAGAAGTACGACAGCCACCGCGTCCCGTACGGCGCGTACTGGTAGACCGGGACCCCGTCGGCCGCCAGTTCCCGCTGGGTGTCCTCGCGGACGCCCATCAGCATCTGGACCGCTCCCGACGCCGACCACGCCGTCGAACGTCCGGAAGGCCTGCTCCAGCAGCTCCCGGTAGGCACCGTCGATCCGCGCCTTGTCGGTGTAGGCGACGTCCGGCGGCTCCTCGTAGGCGCCTTTCACGAGCCGGACCTTCCCCGGCAGCGACGCGAGCCGCTCGAGATCGTCGGGCGTCCGCCTGAGATTAGCCTGCAGACAGAGCCCCATCTTGGGGTAGCGCTCGACCTGCGTCTCGAAGGCGTCCAGCGTCGCGTCGGTCGTCGTGTAGTCCTCCATATCGACCCAGACGAAACGGTCGTGGTCGGCGGCGGCGTCGACGACCCGCCCGAGGTTCTCCCGGAAAACCGACTCCCCGACGTCCAACCCAAGCTGCGAGGGTTTCACCGAGACGCAGGCGTCGAACTCCGTCCGCCCAAGGTCGACGAGCAGCTCGCGGTACGTCGCCGTGTCGCCGTCGGCCGGGTCGCGGTCGTCGTAGTGTTCGCCCAGGAGGTTCAGGATGGTCCCGACGCCGTCGTCGTCGAGCCGACGGGCGTGGTCCACGGCGGCCGCGGCCGTCTCGCCGGCGACGAACTGCCGAGCGATGGGCGGGATCATGTTCGCAAATACTGCCGCCCGACCAAAGAGCCTGCCCCTTCCGGAGCGACCCGCCGGCCTTTTGAAACCGCCGGTCGGAGCCGGGAACATGGTGGTCGAGACGGTCGTCGTCGCCGTGTGGGTGATGCTGCCGGCGTACGTCCCGAACAACGCGGCGGTGCTGGCCGGCGGCGGCCGGCCGATCGACGGCGGCCGGACCCTCGGTGATGGCAGACGGGCCCTCGGCGACGGGAAGACCTGGCGCGGCACCGTCGCCGGCACGGCTGCAGGAGTCGTCGTCGCGCTCGCGCTGAACCTGCTGGCACCCGTGGCGACCGACCTGACCGGCCTCGGGCTGCCGGTCTTCCCCGCGTCGGCCGCGGCGTCGCTGTCGGCCGGCGCGATGCTCGGCGACATCCTCGCGTCGTTCTTCAAGCGCCGGACCGGCCGCGAACGCGGCGCCGCTCTCCCCGGCGTCGACCAGCTGGACTTCGTCGTCGCCGCCCTGGCGCTGACGTTCCTGATCGCTACCGGGTGGTTCCGCGCGACGTTCACACCCCTGGTGCTGGTCGTGGTCGTCGTCCTCACGCCGCTGTTGCACGTCGGGACGAACGCCGGCGCATACGCGCTGGGGCTGAAAGGCGAGCCCTGGTAGCGACAAGCCCTCTGAAATAGCGAGGGCTGTTCCGGATCCTCCTCGAAAGGCGCCCGTCGTTCGGCGAGCGGTGCAGCCGGGACGGAGCGGCACGCGAGCGGTTCCCCGGCCGCGAACGACGGGCGGCGCGACCGGCGGGAGTGCCGCCAACCGTGCGGACGGCGAGTGAAGCGAGCCGTGAGCAGTGAGCGGCCAGTAGCACCCCCGGATTACCGCACGCCGGACGGGAGGCGCGCGACAGGAGGAACGGTCATCGCAAATGTTCGAAGGACTCCATAGGCGTCCTTCGCAGCCCATCAGAAACACCTTGCGCTTCCGAGGACTCTTTGCCGACGGGCAGCGGCCGTAGGCCGTCGTTCCGCCGTACGAAAAGGGTCTACACAGTGCCGCCCGTGCCGCCGTTCTTGCCGTCGGGGCCGTCGTCGCCGTCTGGGCGGTCCAGGTGCCGCTGTCGGTCGCGTGGCTCCGCCGGTTCCGGTTCGGCTTCGTCGAATGGGTCCGATTGATGTCACCTGTGAGACGCGCCAACCGATGCGGCGGGACACAAGGGAAACGGCGAGCCGCCCCGACCGGGGCCCGTGCCCCTCTCATCCGCGACCGGCCGTGAACGTCGCGTACCCGGCGCGAGCGAGGACCGTGACACAGAGGGCGGCGACCGAGACGGCGAGCACGCCGAGCGGAAGCGGTAATCCGTAAATGAGCAAGGGGGTCGAGGCAAGTGCGAGGCCGGCCAGTCCGGCCTCGAGGTGGTCGAGCGGTGCCTTCGACTCGCAGTCGGCGTACCGGATGAGGCTGAAGAGCGCGACCGCCGCGCCACAGAGCGCAACCTCGGCCATCGTCAGGAGGACGATGACGACCGTGCCCCAGCCGGTACCTCCACGCCCGGGAGGGGTGTAGGTCGCCGCCCAGTAGTAGCCACCTCCAGCAACGAGGGCGGTCGCCGCCACCGCCACCAGTTGAACCCGCTCGATCGTCGACATCCCCATGGTTCGGGTTGTCACTCCCCAATTATAATAGCGACACCTGGCGGACGGTGGGTGCTGCGGGCAGGCATCACCAGGAATCACGGATGGCGGACCACCTCACCCGGCTCTACGAGCGGAACCCGGCGACCGGTGGCCTCCAGTACGCCGGCAGTCGGCACGACGACGATATGCTCGTGGAGGCCGGGGACATCTACGATACGAAGAGGCCCCGACGATCCCGGCCAGGACGGCGTGGTGGACACCCTGCAGGAGGTCCGAACGCACATCACAGGGAGAACGACGGCACACAGAAGACGGCTGCAGCCGCTATACGGTGTGTCGGTAAAAGAATGGAGCGTCAGTGAGCGGGTGGTGCGAACTGGCGGGGAGTGAGTACGGTAGCGGGCCGGGCGATTACATCATGCCGCCCATGCCGCCACCCATACCGCCGCCCATGCCGCCCATACCGCCGCCCATGCCGCCGCCGGGGCCGCCGGGGGCGTCGTCGCCCTCGTCGTCGTCGGAGCTGCCGCCCTTGAGGTCGCCCGCGGCGATG
>PXRZ01000076.1:27899-45999 GCA_003022945.1 Halobacteriales archaeon QS_8_69_73
GAGGGTGGTGCGGACGACGCCCAGCGAGTCCTCGACGGCCCGCTCGACCTCGTCGACGACGTGTTCGGTGCCGCCGCGCAGGATGAGCGTAACCGCGCGGGCCTCGTCGACGTCCTCGACGAAGATCTTCTCGTCGCCGGCGATGTCCTTCTGGGCGACGGAGCCGGCGAAGCCGAGGTCACCCTCGGTGACGTCGTCGATGTTGGAGACGACGCGGCCGCCGGTCGACCGCGCCAGCGCCTTCATGTCGGACTTCTTGCCGCGGCGGACGGCGATGATGCCCTCCTCCGCGAGGTAGTGCTGGGCCATGTCGTCGATGCCCTTCTGGCAGAAGACGACGTCGGCGCCGACGTCGGCCAGCCGGTCGACCATCTCCCGCAGCTGTTGTTCTTCCTGTTCGAGGAACTGCTCGAGCTGGTCGGGGTCGGTGACGTTGACCTCGGCATCGATCTCGGTCTCCTTGACCTCGATGGGCGTGTCCAGCAGCGCGATGTCGGCGTCCTCGGCGAAGTACGGCATGTTGTCGTGGACGCGCTCCTTGCCGACGATGACGCCCTCGACGAGTTCGGACTCGTCGACGGAGCCGCCGACGACCTTCTCGACTTTGATGTTGTCCGTGTCGATGTCGTCGTCGTCGGCGACCGCACGGACCGACTCGACGGTCAGCTCCGCCAGCTGGTCCTTCGAGGCCTCGGCGCCCTTGCCGGTCATCGCCGTCGCGGCGATGGACTCCAGCTTGTCGGTGTCGTCGGCGTCGACGTCGATGGCGATCTCCCGGAGGATTTCCTTGGCGCGGGTGGCGGCCTGCCGGTAGCCCTGTGCGAGTATGGTCGCGTGGATGTCCTGCTCCAGCAGGTCCTCGGCTTTCGACAGCAGCTCGCCGGCGATGACGACGCTCGTCGTGGTGCCGTCGCCGACCTCCTCCTCCTGGGTCTCGGCGACCTCGACGATCATGTTGGCCGCCGGGTGCTCGATGTCCATCTCGCCGAGGATGGTGACGCCGTCGTTCGTGACGACGACGTTACCCGTCGAGTCGACGAGCATCTTGTCCATCCCTTTCGGACCGAGTGTGGTCCGTACCGACTCCGCGACCGCCTTCCCGGCGGTGATGTTCATCGACTGTGCGTCGCGGCCGGACGTTCGCTGGCTCTCCTCGGAAAGAACGATGAGGGGCTGATTGCCCATCTGTTGTGCCATGGTCGTTCGAACGATTGTCTGTGGTTCTACATAAACCTTCCTGAAACGCCGACGCGAAACCCCCGGAGGAGAGCCGGGCAACCCTGCGACCCGGTCGCACGAAAGCTACTTATACCACCGTTCGGCGCTCGCGCCGTCGGGTGGTCTGTAATGATAGTGTTCAACTGGCAGGGAGTAGCGTACTTCGGCGGTGAGCGGCGTTTCCGAACGCTCCCTCCGGCTCGCGGAGCGAAACCGACGCAAGCACGGCCGCCGGCCGCGCGCAGCGAGGCACAGCCCGCGAGCGGTCGGCCCCGTTCGAGGTCCCGCCCGGTATCGGTTGACCGGCCGACTCTTGCATAACTGAATATGACTCCTGTGACCGCCGACACGCATTTCCCGCTGGTCGTCGAAACGCGGGTAGGATGACCTTCGACCCGAACGAACCCGAACTCGACGACGACGAGGTCGCCGACCGCGTCGACGAGGCCATCGGCGACGACGAGGTCGCGCTGTTCATGAAGGGCGACGAGCTGATGCCGCAGTGCGGCTACTCCGAGCGCGCGCTCGGGCTCGTCCGGCAGTACCGCGAGGACGTCGAGGTGATCGACGCGCTCCAGAACCTCGAGGCCTTCCGCGAGGAGCTGGAGACCCACAGCGGCTGGGAGACGATTCCGCAAACGTTCGTCGACGGCGAGTTCGTCGGCGGCAGCGACATCCTCGCGGAGCTGGAAGAGCGCGGCGAGCTGGCGGAGACGCTGAACGCGCCGGAAGCGGCCGCCGACGGCGGGACCGACGACGCCCCATTCTGATACCCCCGGGTGTAACTCGTTCGACCCGCGGCGCCGCGAAACGCCTTCCGTCAAACAACTACTGCCGAACACCTCGGTTCGATCTTCGCGTGACTATAGCCGGCAGTACGAGCCGTCAGCCGGTGAACTGGTGGTACTCGATGTCGTTGGACTGCATCTCGTCGTGCCGCCGTTCCAAGAACGAGTAGACGGCACCGTGCGGCGCGCCGTCGAGGATCATCTCGGCGGCGCTGCGGACGGCATCGACCTGCTCGGGCGTGCCGATGATGCCCAGCGTCGTCCCGTAGATGACGACGTCGGCGCCGCTGAGCTCCTCCATCAGCTCCCGGGTCCGGCCGTCCTCGCCGATGAGCCGGCCCTTCTGCCGTCGGAGGTCGTTCTTGTTGCGGGTGGCCGCCTCGATGTCGACGATCTCGAACAGCTGCATCTCGTCGTCGAGCAGCCGCATCGCCGCCTCGGGCGAGAAGCCCCGGCCGATGGCTTTGACGACGTCGGGACCTTTCAGCCCCCGAATCGGGTCGCCGACGGTCTCGATCCGCACCGATCCCGTCTCGGAGTCGATATCCAACCGGACCTCCGCGCGGGACTCGATCTCGCGCATGGTCTCACCCCCCTCGCCGACGAGAACGCCGATACGGTCGTCGGGAACGGTGACGTGTTTCATATCTCCGGTTGGGCGCACGGCCTTTTAACTGTTCGCCGACGGCGACGACGGCCACATCCGCCGGAGCCGCCTACAGCTCGCGCTCGAACGCCAGTTCGGGGTGGTACTCGCCGGCGAGTTCGACCCGTGTCTCGTCGCCGCGGGTGAACCCCGCGGCCTCGAAGAAGCCGACGCCGACGGCGTTGTCCGCGAAGACGCCACAGGCGACCCGGTCGACGTCCAGTTCCCGGGCC
This sequence comes from Halobacteriales archaeon QS_8_69_73, assembly GCA_003022945.1. Classification (GTDB taxonomy): domain Archaea; phylum Halobacteriota; class Halobacteria; order Halobacteriales; family Haloarculaceae; genus Natronomonas. The sequence goes on from PXRZ01000076.1 coordinate 30,785, forward strand.
CACGTCTCGACGGCCTCCAGCAGCGTCGACCCGATTCCCTCGCCCCACCGGTCCGGGTGGACGTAGAGGGTGTGGAGCTCGACCTCGTCGGCCCAGGTCCGTTCGGCGCTGGCGAATCCGACCACCTCGCCGTCGTCGACCGCGACCAGGAACTCCACGTCGTCGTGGTCGACGGCCGCCGACAGCACCGCCTCGTCGTAGTTCCGCGCCAGCCCCGCCTCGACGCGTCGGCCGTCGCCGCCCGGACGGTGACGTTCATACCGATGCCCCGACGTCGTGGAACGTCACCTCGTCCGCCCGGGTGTCGACGACGGCGATCGTCCGGTGCTCTCTGGCGACGGTCGGGAAGTGTGCCCCCGGGTTGAGGACCGTCGTCCCACCGACCTCTCGCCGCTCGCGGACGTGCCAGTGACCGTGACAGATGTAGTCGTAATCGCCGGCCGCCAGCGCCTCGATCACCGGCCGCTGTTCGCCGTGCAGGACCGCGAACGCGCGGCCGCCGAGTTCGAGTTCGGCGAACCGACCGTGCAGCGTGCCGCCATCGAGGGCCTCGAAGGCCGAGACGAGCCCCTCCCGCTCGCCGTCGTTGTTGCCGCGGACCGCGTGGACGCCGAGGCCCTCGCGGTCGAGATGTGGGATCACCGGCGGTGCGACGAAGTCCCCACAGTGGACGACCGCGTCGACGCCGGCCGCCTCGAAGCGGTCCATCGCCGCCTCCACCGCCGGGACGTTGTCGTGGGTGTCGGAGATGACGCCGACCTGCATGATCGGTCGTTCGATCCCGGCGGAGAAGAAGCCTCGGACGGCGCCTGAGCTGGAGCGACCGTCGGGGACTTTTCCGTCCGCCGCCCCTCGTGTCGGTATGACCCAGAAGAACGTCCTCGGCGACCCCCTGGAACCGTGCAGCACCGACCCGATGACCGGCTTCGAGCGGGACGGCCGCTGTGCGTGTCACGAGCGCGACCCCGGCCGCCACGAGCTGTGTGCCGTGGTGACCGAGGCGTTTCTCGCCTTCGGGAAGGAGCGCGGCAACGACCTCGCGACGCCGCGGCCGGAGCTGAACTTCCCGGGGCTCGACCCCGGCGACCGCTGGTGTCTCTGCGTTCCGCGGTGGGTGGAGGCCCTGGAGGCCGTCGAGAACGGGCGGGCGCCGGAGCCGACCGTCCCGCCGGTGGTGCTGGCGGCGACCAACGAGGCAGTGCTGGACACCGTCTCGATGGAGACGCTGCGACAGCACGCCTTCGAGTAACGGCCCCTCGACGCTCCCGCGGGTGCGCCCGGTCGGCCCCCCGACCGGTCGGATCGCCGCGGCGACGGGTCCGGCGCGCGATTACGGCGCCGGCGGACCGTCACTGCCAGGTCACGTAAGCGAGAACCCCGATGCCGGTCGTCTCCAGCATCTGGAGCACCATCATCACCTCGACGGCGGCGTTCGGCATCGACGGCGGTGACAGGTAGAACCACAGCGCGACGACGTTCTCGGCCAGAAGCAGGGCCGAAAAGACCATCGAGCCGAGCGTGAGCGGAGAGCGGATCTCGCGGTACGTCCGCCCCCATACGACCAGAAGGACGAGCAGGAGACCGATGTTCAGCGCCGCCGCGACGCGGGCGGCGTTCAGTATCGTGCTCATACGGTGCCTCCGGCCGCGAGCGGCGACCGACGCCATCCGTGCAGGTCGTAGCTCATGTCAGTCCTCCACCTGCGAGATGATCTCCTCGACGATCTCCCAGTGGTTCCGGGTTCGGTCGCTCGGCAGATAGACCGTTCCGTAGCTCTGGTCACCGCTCGTGATGATGTCGTTCCGTTCGAGCACGTCGAGGTGGTGACGAACCGTGTTGTACGCCAGATCGAGGTCCTCCGCCAGGCGGTTCGCGTTCCTGGGACGTTCATCCAGCGCGCGAAGGACACGGGCCCGGTTCGGGCCGCCGCGCGTGCCGGCGAGTGTCTGCCAGAGGACCGTATCCATCACCTCCTGGGTTCTCCATGGGTTGACAAGAAACCACCGGCATCCGCGGCGGCGGCCCGTCCTGCGGCGGCCGTCGGATCATCGGCGGGACCCCCTGCCCCGTGGCCGGTGCTCCGGTCGCCGCCGCCGTCTGCCGGCGCGGTGGCCGCCGGAGACGGGACCCACCCCGGGAGCTACCCTCGTTTTCATGTGAACCTATGCGCATGTCAGCGATAAAAACGCTTTCGGCCAAATCGACGCTTTACAGGATTCTCGAACCATCTGCGCCCGTTTTTCGCCCAATTTTCGCCCAATTCGAGCCCGAGTCACGAAATGTATTAATGCCCTATCATTCGCGGCGCCGAGTGGACGATGTCAGACGATACGATTGTTACCCGCAGACGAGTTCTGGCGGGCGTCGGAGCGACGGTCGCACTCGCCGGGTGTAACGGCGGCAACGGCAACGGCGGTGGTGGCGGCGAGGAAACCGACACCGAAACCGACACGCCCACCGACACCGAAACCGACACGCCCACCGACACCGAGATGATGGCAGCGTCGGCGCGAGTCAGGGCTGCCCACATGTCGCCGAACGCGCCGAACGTCGACGTCTACGTCGACGGAGATGTGGTTCTGGAGGACGTCCCCTTCGGTGATGTCAGCAACTACCTCGAGCTCGACGCCGGCACGTACACGGTCGAGATAACGCCGGCCGGCGACTCCGAGACGACGGTCTTCAGCGGCGACGTGGACGTCGAGGCCGAAACGGACTACACGATCGCGGCCATCGGCGAGGTCGGTGACGACACCGACCAGTCGTTCGAGGCCCTCGTGCTCGAAGACGACAACTCCGACCCCGGCGGCGACACCGCGAGGGTCCGGGCCGTCCACGCGTCGCCGGACGCGCCGGACGTCGACATCACCGCCGACGGGGAGGTGCTGTTCGACGGGATCGAGTTCGGCAACTCGGACTCCATCGAGGTCCCCTCCGGCGACTACACCCTCGAGGTCCGCGGCGACACCGAGGAGAACGACGGCGACATCGTCGGCGAGGCCGACGTGAGCCTCGCCGGTGGGGCGGCGTACACAGCTTTCGCCACCGGCTACGTCGAACCCGACGACGACGAACCCGAATTCGAGCTGATCGTCACCGAAGACACCGGGATGTAAAGCCGGCCGGTCACTCCTCGGCGAAGCTCGAGGCACCGTCCGGCACCGCGTCGTCGTCGCTGCCGGGATCGGTGTCGATGTCGTCGTCGGGTGTGGCGTGCTCCCGGACGTACGACAGCAGCCCGTCGGGCGTCGCGTCGACGCCCTGTCGGGCGAAGAAGTTCGCGACGTTGCGGCAGTCCCGCTCGAGGAACTCCCCGGCGTTGGGGTGGTGGACCGTTACCGCCTGCCCGAGATCGATGATGTACAGCTGGCCCTCGTGGAAGACGACGTTGTACTCCGAGAGGTCGCCGTGGACGAGCCCGGCGTCGTACAGTCGGCGGACGTATTCCCGGACCACCTCGTAGGCGGTGTCGGGGTTCTCGACGTTGACCTCGCTCAGCCGCTTCGCGCGGCCGTCGTCGGTGCCGAGGTACTCCATCACGAGGACGTTCCGCTCGACGGCGATCGGCCGGGGGGTCCGGACGCCGGCACGTCTGGCCCGCTCGAGGTTCGACGCCTCCTTGCGGACCCAGGCGACGACGACCTGCTTCTTGTCGGCACCGATGCCGTCGAACCGGGGGTCACCGTCGAGGTAGCCCCGCATGTCCTGGAAGTCGGAGGCGTTGATGCGGTAGATCTTCACCGCCACCTCTCCGTCCGGCCCGAGAGCGGTGTAGACGTTGGCCTCCTTGCCGGTCGAGATGGGGCCGCCGAAGGCGTCGACGTGGCCGTCCTGAACCAGCTTGTACAGCGCCCCCAGCGTCGCGTCGTCGAACACCGACGCCGTCACCTTGAACTGCTCGGTGTCGACGATCCGCTTGCGGAACTCGAGGAACTCGCGGTCCTGCCGGCGGGCGATGCGGTCGGCCTCGGTGTCGGCGACGTCGAGTTCCTCCCACTCGTCGCCCGCCTCCGCGTCCTCTTCGACCTCGAGCAGGCCGTACTCCTCGGTCATCGGGCCGGCTACGCGGCGGCGACTGAAAGCATCACCGGTCAAACGCTGCTGCGGATGTGGCCCTCATCGCGGAGCTGGTCGGCCTCCTGCTTCTCGTAGCGCCACACCACGTCGGCCTTTTCGTCCTGCCAGTCCCACGGCTCGACCAGCACGACGTCGTCCTCGCGGATCCAGATGCGCTTCTGCATCCGTCCCGGGATGCGGGCGGTGCGCTCCTCGGACGGCGAACACCTCGTCGTCGTCCGGCATCCGGAGGTTCGTTCGCCCCTCGTCGTCGCTCATAGTTCACGATTGGATAGGAAGGCGTTTAATTGTTTTCGGGCGCTCCACGCTGGTCTGTGCCTCTCGAGAAAAAACGACGGGTCGCCTACCGGGGGGCGTGCTGGCCACTCCCGACCGTCGAAGCCAGCCGTTTGTCGGAAATCATTACCACTTCCGCGAATCAGTTGAATTTCACTCATAACTCCGCCGCCTGCGAAGGACGGCGTGTTGATGCGGCGTAACAAGTATTAAATCGATGGAAAGGCAGGATGTGCCCCATGAGCACCACCGGCACGGAACAGGAGTCGGAGACGATGCGCGCCGTCGTTTTCGAGGACGTCGGCGAGCGGATGGAAGTCGAAAAGGTCGACCGCCCGGAGCCGGACGCCGACGGCATCGTCGTCGAGACGGAAGCCTGCGGCATCTGTCGGTCGGACTGGCACGCCTGGCAGGGCGACTGGGACTGGGTCGGCGTCATGCCGACGCCCGGGCTCATCTTCGGCCACGAGCCCGTCGGCACCGTCAAACGGGTCGGCGAGGACGTCGAGGACCTCGACGTCGGCGACCGCGTCTGCGTCCCGTTCAACCTCAGCGACGGCACCTGTCGGTACTGCAAGGACGGCCGGGCCAACATCTGCGAGCGGGTGGTCCCGCTGGGGTTCGTCTCATTCCAGCCCGGCGCCTTCGCCGAGGAGTTCCCGGTCCGCAACGCCGACCACAACGTCATCAAGCTCCCCGACGGCGTCGACCCCGTCGACGTCGCCGGCCTGGGCTGTCGGTTCGCCACCGCCTTCCACGGGCTCGTCCACCGGGTCGACGTCACGCCCGGCGACTGGGTGGCGGTCCACGGCTGCGGCGGCGTCGGTCTCTCGGCGGTCCACATCGCGGACGCCCTCGGCGCCAACGTCATCGCCGTCGACCTCGCCGAGGACAAACTCGCCAAGGCCGAGGAACTGGGCGCCGACGAGACCGTCGACGTCCGCGAGGTCCAGGACGTCCCACAGGCGGTCAAGGGCCACACGCCGTCGAGCCGCGGCGCCGAGGTCAGCGTCGACGCGCTGGGCGTTGCCGAGACCTGCCGCAACTCCGTGAACTCCCTGTGCAAGGGCGGCCAGAACCTCCAGATCGGCCTCACCACCAGCGAGGAGGAAGGCGAGGTGTCACTACCCGTTGACACCATCGTCATGGACGAACGGGAGTTCGTCGGCTCCTTCGGCATGCCGCCCCACGAGTACGAGGAGATCTTCTCGATGATGGAGCAGGACAAGATCGACCCCGGCCGAATCGTCTCCGAGACCGTCTCGCTGGACGAGGTGCCCGAGGTCATCGCCTCGATGGACGACTACGAGACGGTCGGCATCCCGGTCTGTGACGAGTTCTGAAACACCCACTTTTTACACGGGCCGTCGGCGAAGCCGACGGCCCGGCAAAAACTTGGGGAAGAATATGCGCGACTCGCTCCCGTCGCGCGCCTCCGGCGCGCGGTAGTCGCTCGTCGTCCTCAGAAGCGCGAAGCGCTTCTGATGGGCTCGGAAATCTCCGAAGGCGATTTCAGACCGCTACCGGACTCGGCCCTCCGAGCCTCGTCCGGCGAACCACTCGCTCCCTGCGGTCGCTCACGGATGCTTCACGTCCCTTTTTGTTCCCGGCCGACACTGCTGCCGTATGGACACGGACGTCGCTAAGAGGACGCTCGGCGACACCGGCATCGCCGGCGTCGTCTCGCTGCTCGTCGGCCTCGGCATTCTCGCCCGGGAGAACCGCCGCGCAGCCGTCGGCGCGCTCGCGGTCGTCGTCGGCTACGCGCTGGTAGGCCACGGCCTCACGGAGTCGTTTCTCGAGTCGATGGGCATGGAGTACGAGGATCTGTTCTAGTCGCGCTGCCAGAAGTAGATGGCGAGCGCGACCAGTCCACCGAGGAACGTCACCGCCGTCAGCCCCGCGACGGCGACTGCCCACAGCGCCGCGTTGTCGTCGCCGCGGTCCGTCGCATCGTTGTAGACGAAGTACCCCAACACGAGCGGGACGAGGAGCCCGATGAGGAGGACTATCAGCAGTTCCGGGCCGCCGGGGATGCCGAACTGGAAAGGGAGCACGGTCGGGACCACTCCGCGCGACATAAAAAGCGCTTGGGGGTTCAGCCGGTAGTGTTCGGATGAGGGACCGAGAGAAGAGAAAGCGGGAAAAAGCCCTCGGCGCTCTCGACTACTGCTCGCGGGCCGTGCGCGGCGCTACGCGCCGCGAATTCGAGGCGGTTTCACCGCCTCGCCGCCCGCTCGCCTCGCCGTCGGCTATACGCTGGTGGACCACGGCCTCATAGAGTCGTTCCTCGAGTCGATGGGCATGGGGTACGACGACCTGTTTTAATCGCGCTGCAGGACGTAAACGAACAGCACCACCAGCCCGCCGAAGGGGGTCGCCGCGACGGAGGCTAAGCCGGCGACCACCGCCCACAGCGCGCCGTTGTCCGCGCCGCGCTTCTCGGCGTCGGTGTAGACGTAGTACGCTAGCACGAGCCCGACGATCGGACCGATGAGGAGGGTCAGCAGCAGTTCCGGACCTCCGGGGATGCCGAACTGGAGAGGGAGCACGACGCCCCGTGTACGGCCCGCGAACAAGAATCTTCCCGTCGTCAGTCGTCCGTATCCCGCGCCCGGTGTTCGCTGATGAGGCGGTCCAGTTCCTCGGCCTTCCGCTCGCGGCGGCGCTCTTCGGCCCGCCGCTTCCAGTCGTTGATGACGACCTCGACGTCGCTTTCCTTTGCGATGGCCAGCTCGTCGACCTCCCGGATGGCGACGTCGTCGGCCGGCCCGACCGGGATCTCGTCGTCGAACAGCACCCGGTCGGCCTGCTCGGAGAGCCCGCCGTCTCGGAGGACGACCCGGGGCTCCATGTCGGCGAGCAGCCGCGCGGTCGAGCGGCCGGCGCCGCTGGCGTCCCGCAGGTAGACGACGTCGCCGGCCGCGATGCCGTAGGCCTCGTCGGCGGCCTCGATGGCGTCGGTCGTGAACTGCTCGACCGGTTTGACCGGCACGAGGTCCTGTTCCTCCGCGGCGACGTCGGCGAAGTTCGAGTGGTCCAGCTTCCACAGCTCCTTCAGCCGCTCGAGCTTGGCGTCCAGCTCCTCGTTGGCCGTCTCGGCCTCCGCGAGTTCGCGCTTCAGCCGCTCGTTTTCCCGCTCGAGGCGGGTCACCTCGCGGCGCTCGCGGGCCTCCTTGCGTTCCTCGCGGCGGGCCGCCGACAGCTCCGACTCCAACTCCTCGACGCGGTCGTCCTTCCGGTCGACGGTTTCCTCGAGGTCGTCGATGTGGCCCTCCAGGCGGTCGATGCGGGCCTTCAGGCGCTTGATCTTTTTCTCCTCGGCGGTCAGCTCCCGGGGGTCGTGGTCGGTCGACTCCTCGTCGCCGTCGTCGTCGTCGGTCAGGTCGTCGACGACGGCCTCGACGCTGTCGCCGCCGACGACGCGGGCGATGACCTCCCCGCGGTCCAGCCGCGGCGGCGTCCGGGCGGCGATCCGCTCGAACTGGTCGACGTGGTCGTCGAAGGCGAACAGTGCCGCCGCCAGCGCGTCCCGCTCGTGGTCGTTGTCGTACGGCTCCTCGCGGGTGCGGTGGAGCTTCTCGTCGACCGGCAGGTCCCGCTCGGGAATCCAGCCGCCGGCGTCGAAGCTCCGCCGGATCTTCTCGACGGTCTCGGGCATCGGCTCGACGTCGGCCGCCACCACCACCGGCCGGCCGTGTTCGATGATCCACTCGATGACCTCGGCGGTGTCGGCGGTCCGGGTCGAGTAGACGTCCAGCGTCGAGCCGTCGAGATCCAGTAACGCGACGGCGGTCGTCGTCCCGGGGTCGATGCCGACGACGACGTGGTCACGGCGGGTGGCCAGCGGGCGGTACTCGATGCCGTCGCGGCGCTCCCGCTCGATCTCGACGCGGACGTCGCCGGAGCGCCGCGCCGACACCGGAATCTCGTCGGGCGTCGCCTCGACCTCGAACAGCGCCTGCGAGAAGCCGCCGTACTTCTCGGTGACGTCCCGCTCGAACGCGAGGCCGGCGGCCTCCAGCTCGGACTCCACCTCGCGGGCGGCCTTCTTGACCGAGCCGTGGATGCGGCGGGTGAAGCGGTCCTCGCTCCAGCCGCCCCCGCCGCCCGTCGAGCGACCGCGGGCGACCTTCACCTCGGTCGTGTCGGTGAACGCCGACACCTCGTAGCCGACGTTGCGGGCCGCCAGCCGGGCGGCGGCCTCCGCCTCCTTCATCGGCGGCTTCCCGTACGGGACGCCGTGGCGGGCGGCGACCCGCGACAGCGGCTCCGGCCGCTCGTCGCCCGTCACCTGTACCAGCTTCGTCCCGCTCGGCAGCTCCCGGAGAAAGGCAACGAGCGCGCCCTTGTCCTCGGCGAGTTCGTACGTGTTGTCGGTCGCGACGATGGCCGGCTCCTCGGATTGGATGCGCCGGCGGAGTTTCCGCCGGCTGACCACGTCGCGGTCCATCTCGTCGCCGTCGACGGTGACGACGGCATACGAGGGCGCCTGGCCGCGGACGTCGCCGCTCTGGACGTCGACGCCGAAGACGAGCGAGTCGAGGGCGCTCGTGCGCGTGCTCACGGCCACCGATAGGTGTCGGTCGAGTATTAAACCCCCGTGCCGGAAGCGCCGTCGTGGCCATCGCCCCTCCGGGGCCGGGTTTATGCCTCCCGGTGACGACCTCCGGCCGATGGCACGATACTTCGAGGACATCGAGGTCGGCGACGTCTACGAGCCCGATGGGCGCTACGAGTTCGATACAGCGAACATCAAGGAGTTCGCCGAACAGTACGACCCCCAGCCGTTCCACGTCGACGAGGTGGCCGCCGAGGAGTCGATGTTCGGCTCGCTTGCGGCGTCCGGCTGGCACACCGCCTCGGCGTGCATGCGGCTGCTGGTCGACGGCTTCCTGGATCCCGAGACGTCGATGGGCGCGAGCGGCGTCGAGAAACTACGGTGGATCGAGCCGGTTCACCCCGGCGACACGCTCCGCGTCGAGGTGGAGGTCCTCGACAAGCGGCCCTCCGAGAGCCGCCCGGAGATGGGCCACGTCCGCATGACGCTGACCGGCTACGATCAGGACGATGACCCGGTCATCGAGTGGACGTCGACCGGCATGTACCGCCGGCGGAACCCTGGCGGGTAGTCACCGGCGGAACCGCGAGAAACGGTCGCCGGCGGGCACGCATCACTCCAGGGCCGCCCGGTACCGGGCGACGGGGTCGTCGACGGGGCCGTCGAAGGCGACCGTCCCGTCGGCCAGCACCGTCAGCCGGTCGAAGGCGTCGGCGAACGCCTCGACGTTGTGCGTCGAGACGACGACGGAGCGCTTCTCGCCGGAATAGTCGGCGAGAAAGGCGACGATGCGCCGCCGGGAGAAGTCGTCGACGTCGGTCAGCGGCTCGTCGAGCAGCAGGTACCGCGGCCGCTTGATCATCGCCAGCGCGAGGTCGAGCTTCGTCCGAAAGCCGCCCGAGAGGTCGCCGGCCTTCCGGTGGGCGGCGGGGTCGAGCCGCAGCGCCTCCAGCAGCCGGTCGGTCCAGTCGGCCGGCGGCGGGTCGGCGGCGAACGACCGGAACACCGAGAGGTTCTCCCGGACGGTGAGATCGGGGTAGAACCGCGGCCGCTGGAAGCCGACGCCGACGGCGGCGTCGGGGCGGTCGACCCGGCCGTCCGTCGGCCGGGCCAGCCCCGACAGCAGGTGAAACAGCGTCGTCTTCCCGGAGCCGTTGGGGCCGACGAGGCCGTGGAACCGGCCGGGGGCGACCGTCACCGACACCGCCGACAGTGCAGTCACGTCGCCGTACCGCTTGGAGGCCGTCTCGACGGCGAAGCCGGCGTCACCCACCGACACCACCCCGGTCGTAGCGCCGGATCGCGACGCCGAGTAACAGTACCGCGGCGCCGGTAGCGGCGACGAGCCACGTTACCGCGTCGGCGTAGAACGACAGCGACCCGCCCCGGAGCATCGTCCCGCGCAGCGCCACCAGCGAGTGGTGCGTCGGTAGCGCCCGCGCGATGGTCAGCCGCAGCGCCGAGTAGAAGCCGACGGGGTAGACCAGCCCCGACAGCGCCAGGACGCCGACCGCGAGCCCGAGGTTGACGAACACCGCTGCCTGCCGGAGCCGAAGGGCGAACAGGACCGCCAGCCCCGCCGCCGCGGTGTAGAGAAACGACAGCCCGAGCACCGCGAGCGTCTCGACGCCGAGGGCGTCGAAGCCGTAGCCGTAGTACCGCGCCGCCGCCGACGCCACCCCCGCCGGCACGGCGACGAGTAGCCCGTAGAACAGCAGCTTGGCGGCGACGACGTACTCGAGTCGCGTCTCCGTCCGCAGCCGGTCCATCACGCGGCGTTCCTCCCGGACCTGGTAGGGGACGTAGACGAGCGCATACAGCACGACCAACGCGAACAGCGCCGACGGGAGCATGAACTCCGACAGCGTCCGCTCGGTGCCGACGGCCTCCCGCTCGAGGGAGACCGTCGCCGGGAAGGCGTCGTCGAACCGCGACTCCAACAAGCCGAGGGTCAGCGCCGCCGGGTCCGAAAGCGGCGCGTTCGCCCGGTCGGTGATAACCGTCACCGTCGCCTCGGCGTCGGCGTCGGTGAGGTCCGGCGGGACGACGAACGTCAGATACACCTCCTCGCGCTGCATCGCCCGGACGGCGGCCGCCCGGTCGTCGTAATCGACCGGCGTCGCGAAGAAGCCGACGGCGCCGCGGACGAGCCGCACGTCCGACTCGGTGGTCGCCTCCTCGGCGGGCGCGACGGCGACGGGGAGGTCCTGCGGGATGGTCTGCTGGTAAACCGACGTTCCGGCCGCCAGCGCCGCCGGCACGACCACCAGCAGGACCACGAACAGCCCGAGGTTCCGTCGGACCGTGATGGCTTCCTTCCGGAGCAGCGCCAGCGGCCCCATCAGAGGTATCCGGCGAGGACGGCCGCTCCCTCGACGTCGCTGCGGTAGCTGACGGTCACGATGTCGTCGTCCTGGTCGATCCCGATGTTCGACAACTCGGCGGCGACGGCGTCGTCGGCGTCGTTCCGCAGGAACGAGCGGGCGGTGACGGTGAGGTCGGCCATCTGGCGGGCGTCGCCCCGCGAGTCGGCCCGCAGTTCGGCGTCGACGGCGACCGACGAGCCGTCCGTCGCGTAGGCGAGCGTTCCGACGGTCGCCAGCTCGTAGACGTCCAGCGAGGCGATGTCCGGCACCCGGTCGCCGTCGTCCGGCGGGAGGTACGCCCGGGGGTCGTCCGTGGCCGCGACGACGGACGTCGCCGGCGTGCCGTCGCCGGTCACTTCGGCGTCCTCGAGGGCGTCGGCGACCGCCCCGGACACCGACCCGCGGTCGGCGTGAGCCGTCTCGATGGCCGCCTCGACGGCCGCTTCGCTGCCGACCGCGTACCGACCGTCGGCGACGGACCCCAGGTAGTCGGCCTCGGGGCCGCCGTCGGTCGGCTCGTAGACGGTGCCGCCCTCGTGATCGCGGGGCTCGTAGGCGAGGCCGGTGGCGTCCTCGATGGCGTCGGCGACGGTCGCCTCGGACCACTCGCCGTCGACGACGTAGGCGGCGAACTCCCCGCGCGGCTCGTCGGCGAAGATCACGACGGTGTCGGCCTCGGCCACCGAGAGCCCGGTCCGGGACTCGAAATCCGCGACGAGGCCGGCGTCGTCGTCCGCGCCGGCCGCGCCGCCGCCGTACGCCGTCAGCAGCCGCTCGGTCGCCTCGCGGGCCGCGGGCGCGTCGGCGTCGTCGGGGTACAGTTGTGCAGTGTCACCCCGGACGAGCACCCCCGTCCCGGCCGGTGCCTGGTCGGTCGGCGCGCCGGGGTCGACCGACTCCGAGTCGCTGCAGCCGGCCAGTCCCGTCAAGAGTGCCGCCGCACCGGCCGACAGCAGCCGCCGCCGGTCGAGCGGGAACGTCGATTGCATCGTTAGCCACCACGACAGGTCCGAGTAAATGCTTTCGGTCGCTTCGGGGGGCCGTGTCCGGTCAGCGAGAGCCGGTCGGTCGACCGGTGTCGGTGGGGACTCGAACGCCCCCTTTAGCCGACGTGCGCCGGTTCCCGTCGGCTAACCACTCTCCGGGAACGGGACGTCGAGACCGTCGCCGTCATCCGGCAGCAGCACCCGCTCGCCGTCGAAGGCCGCTCGGGCCTCCCGCAGGAGGGGGTCGGAATCGCCGGCGTACCGCGAGGAGAGGTGGACGAGCGCGAGCCGGCGGGCGCCGGCGTCGTTCGCCACCGCGGCGGCCTCGGCGGCCGTCGAGTGGGCGGTCCGGTCGGCGCGGTCGGCGCGGTCGGCGGCGAAGGTGGCGTCGTGGATCAGCAGGTCGGCGCCGGCGGCGGCCTCGACGGTCGCCGCCGTCGGCCGCGTGTCGCCGGTGTACACCACCCGCCGGCCGGGCCGGGGATCGCCGACGACCTGGTCCGACTCGACGACGGTGCCGTCTTCGAGTTCGACGGTCTCGCCGGCGTGGAGCCGCTGGAACTTCGGGCCGACGGGGACGCCCAGCTCCTCGGCCCGCTCGCGGTCGAAGCGACCCTTCCGTTCGTCTTCGATCAGCACGTAGCCGACCGACCGGGTGTCGTGGTCGGTCTCGAAGGCCCGCACCTCGTAACCGTCGGCGTCCAGCGCCACCTCGCCGTCGCCGACGCCGTGGATCCGGACCGGGAACGACGGCCGCGTCCCGGTGGCGCCGACCAGCCGTTCGATTTCGGGCCGGGTACCGGCCGGCGCGTGTACCGCCAGCGGTTCCGTCCGGTCGTTGAAATCCATCGTCTGCAGCAGCCCCGGAACGCCGAGGACGTGGTCGCCGTGGAGGTGCGTGACGAAGACGTGGGAGACGTCGAAGCCGGTTCCGAACCGCATCATCTGTCGCTGGGTGCCCTCCCCGCAGTCGAACAGCATGCGCTCGCCCTCCCGGCGGAGGAAGATCCCGCTCGTGTTCCGCTGGGTCGTCGGCACGGCCCCGCCGGTCCCGAGGAACGTCACGCGCAGCGACATACCGGAACGGAGTGGCGACGCGGTTAAACCGACTTCGGTGCGTGGTCGGAGAAACTCGACTTTTTTTAATTTTATACTGTGCGTATGTATCATGATGCCCTCCCGGCGGGAGATAGTTGTAGTCGGAATCGCCGCGCTTTGTGCGGGGTGCAACGAGATCGGCACCGAGTCCGGAGCGAACTCTCGAGAGACCCCTACGGAAACCACAGACACCCCGACCTCGGAGTCCGTCCCGGACGTGCGGGTCGAAAACGAGCAGGAACGAACGGTGAACGCCGATATAACCGTCAAGCGAGTCTCCGAAGACGATGACGACACGGTATTTACTGACGAGGTGACCCTCGATCCGGATGGCGTCGTCGATTTCGACGATGTCTATTCCGATAGTGCCACGTACCGCTTCACCGTTGAACTCGAGAGCGGACCGTCTCAAACGACCGAGGTTGAGATTGAACGGAGCCGATACAACATCGTGTCGATCCGTATAGAGGACAACATCCGGATCCTGCGACTTAATGTCAACCCCCCACCCACGCCCACGCCCACAAACTCCCCGTGACTCCCAGCAACGAATCGAACGAACGAGGAAGCCGTCGAACGAAATAGCCCATCGGATACGCCACACGTCCTGGCGGCCGATCGGCCAGCGCAGCGCCAGCGTGGAACGGCCGTATCTGGGTGTGAAACCGTTCACAATCACTGCTCGACGCCCTGGTGCTTCGGCGGTTCGGGAGTTCGGAGCTGGTCAACCGAGCTTGCCACTGCTTTCCGATCCATCCACGCCTGCAAGCCGGGCAATGGACTGACGTTAGGGCTGAGAGAGCGCCACCACGTCACCGAATGGCTTCGAGATGTCGCGCATCTGGATTGCCGCAAATCGTTCGTGGTTGGCACAACGGGTGTCCGTCCCAGTGGCCGTATAGGCTCCCGTTTCCAAGGAATGTCAGCCGACTCAGACGTACCGGAACCACTCGTCGTAGCCGCCGAGCTCGCCGTCGATGAGGTCGAAGAACTGCTGCTGGAGCTCCTCGGTCACCGGGCCGCGGGAGCCGTTGCCGATTTCGGTGTCGTCGACGCTCCGGATCGGCGTCACCTCCGCGGCCGTTCCCGAGAAGAACAGCTCGTCGGCGGTGTACAGCTCCCCGCGGGAGATGCTGGCGTCGTCGTGGACCGTGTAGCCGAGGTCCCGTGCCAGCTGGATGACGGTGTCGCGGGTGATCCCGTCGAGGATGGACTCCGCCAGGCCCGTGGTGTATATCTCGCCGTCGTCGATCATGAAGATGTTCTCGCCGGGGCCCTCCGCGACCTTGCCTTCCTTGTTGAGGACGATGGCCTCAACGTAGCCGTTCCGGCGGGCCTCCTCGCCGGCCAGCATCGAGTTGATGTACGGCCCCGTGGCCTTGACGTTGGTCGGGATCTGGCTGGAGGCGTGCTTCCGCCACGACGACACCATCACGTCGACGCCGTTCTGGAGGGCGTCCTCGCCGAGGTACGCCCCCCACGGCCAGCAGGCGATCATCGTCTCCGTCGGGCAGTCACCCGGCGAGACGCCCAGCGAGTCGTAGCCGTAGTAAACCAGCGGCCGGATGTAACAGGACCGCAGCTCCTGGCCGCGGATCAGCTCCATCGTCGCCTCCGTCAGCTCGCCGCGGCTGTGCTGGATGTCGAGATCGAGCACCTTCGCGGAGTCGAACAGCCGGTCGAGGTGTTCCTCCCACCGGAAGATCGCTGGACCGTCGGCGGTGTCGTAACACCGTGCCCCCTCGAAAACCCCCGTCCCGTAGTGCAGCGAGTGCGTCAGCACGTGGACCTGCGCGTCGTCCCAGTCGACGAACTCGCCGTCCTGCCAGATGGTATCGACGTCCATCTCCT
>PXRZ01000076.1:46037-58815 GCA_003022945.1 Halobacteriales archaeon QS_8_69_73
CGGGCGGCCGTCGGCGACAGCGCGCCGTCGGCCTCGTCGAGCATCTCGCAGACGACGACCGCCGGGGCGACGCCGGCGGCCTCGGCCAGCGCCACCCCGAGTTCGGTGTGACCCCGGCGGTCCGCGAGCAGATCCGGCGCCGCTCGCAGCAGGTGAACGTGGCCGGGCGCCCGGAAGCGGTCGGCGAACCCCTCCGGGCCGGCGGCGACGGCGTCGCGGGCCACGTCGCCCGCCAGCGCCGTCGCACGGCGGACCTCGGCGGCCGCCTCTCCGAGCGCCGAGATGGTGAGCGCGCGGTCCTCGTCCGTGATGCCGGTGAAGGTGTCGCGGTGATTGACCGTGAGGGAGAACGACGAGCGGTCGCCGTAGGAGAGTTCGTGGGCGCCGGCGGCGGGGTGATCTAGCGTCTCGCGGACGAACGGCAGCTCCCAGGTCGCACAGACGTCGTCCGAGAGCGCGACGCAGACCAGCCCGCCGGCGTCGTCGCGCATCCGAGCGACGTCGGCGGCGGCGACGGCGACGGCCGGGTAGACGAGGTCGACCTCGCCCTCGCGGTCGGCGGCGTCGTGGACGAGCACCGGGGCACCGGCGGCGAAGGCGGCGACGGCGTCGTCGACGCCCCGCCGGGCACCCCTCGGGTCGCTACTCCGAGACATGTACCGTGAGGCGGTCGCCGTCCTCGAGGCGCAGTTCGTCCCGGAGGCGGTCGGGCGCGATGAGCTCCAGCTGGTCCTCGCCGTGGTGGGTCCGCTCCGGCGCGATGACGTGGGCCGTCCCGTGGCGGCCGGTATCGGCCTCGGCCTCGACGGTCGCCGGCCAGCAGAACGCCGGCCCGTAGGTCCGCTCGTCGTCCTCCCAGCCGTCGATGTCGGCCGGCTCGAGGGCGTCCATCCGGGCGCGGTCGCGGACGCTCTCGTCGTCTAACTCGACGTTCAGCGTCCCCTCGAACGGCTCGTAGCCCAGCCGCTCGCGGAACTGCCGCATGTAACCGGACAGCGAAATGTAGTGCCGCCCCTCGCCCATGCCGCTGGTGACGGTGCCCGACAGCTCGACGCCGGCGTCGCCCTCGAAGAGTCGGCGGTAGTCGGCGTACTCCCGCTGGAGGGCCCGTCGCCCGGAGTCGGTGACGGCGACCAGCTGGCCGTCGCCGGTCATCTCGCGGTCGAGGTAATCGGCGTTCTCGAGCCGCTGGAGTCGCCGCGATGCCGTCTGGGTCGACGCGTCGAGCCGGTCGGCCAGGGCGGCGCAGGTCACCGCCGTCCGGCCGTCGAGCGCGCCGTCGAGGGCGACGAGCTTCAGCGTCGCCAGTTCGTCGTAGCCCACCCGCTCGGCCGCTCGTGACATGCACGTCGGTACGGCCCCGTCCCGCATAAGAGTAACGAAGCTGGAAGGCTTCACAGAACTGAGACGGGTGTCCAAACGACCGTGTCAGAGCTAACGCATGTTCACTCAAGAACCCGTCGACACGTGCGATGCGTATCGTTCACATCACACACTTTTTACTCGTTTGACCGACGGAATAAACCCGGGTAAATTCCCGGCAGTACCGATATATGTGCGACCCGCGACCGTACGATCGGATGTCGAACGAGATTCCACGTCGGAGGTTGCTTCGCACGGGTGCGGCCGTCACGGCCGGGCTCGGCGTCGTCGGAACGGCAGGCGCGAGCGAGAACGATACCGTCGAAACCGAGGGGCAGATTCCCTGCGTCGACCTGACGGACGTCGAGGACCGGACGACGACGATCTCGGCCTCGGGGCCGGTGCCCGAACAGGCGACCGGTATCCAGCCCGGCTCGCAGATGTTCATCGAGTACCCGGACGGCACGACGGCCGGCTGTACGGCGAACTTCATCTGGCGGGACACGTCCACGACGATAGGCGACGACTTCGACGACGAGCGCGGGAACTCGCCGGTGTTCGGCGACGACCGAAACCCACTGTACATCGGGGCGGCGGGCCACTGCTTCCTGCCGGGTAACGAGACGGCCGACGACGAGGCGGGCGACGACTTCGAGAAGACGTACGACGTCTCTCAGCTGACGGTGAAGGTGTGCAAAAACTGCACCTTCGGCGGCATCACCGGGCTATCGTTCGTCGACGGCGAGGTGTACGAGCTCGGAGAGGTCGTCTACGCTCGGCAGGCGCTCCCGAACGACGAGGGCACCGAGGGCGACGAGGTCGGTCACGACTTCGGGCCCGTCCGGATTCCCGAGGAGTTCCGGCCGGCAGTCGACCCGTCGATGCCGCAGTTCGGCGGTCCCATCGGCACCCAGGACGGCGTCGTTCCGGCCGGCGAGACCGTCTGCCAGTACGGCGCCGGTGTCGGCAACGGCGAGGCCTTCGCCACCGCCGGCACCCGCGGTGTCTCCGAGGGCGACATCATCCAGAAGGACGTCGACGGGGACGGAGCCAACGACAGTTGGTACGCCGGTATCCGTGCCAGTCCGGGCGACTCCGGCTCACTGCTCGTCGAGTACGAGGCGGGGCAGGGCACCGACGCCGCCGGCGTCCTCACTCACCTCACCACCGTCGGCACCGCCGGAACGACCGTCAGCCGCTGCATCCAGTTGCCGAAGCGGGACGACATCGGCCTCGAACTCGACGTCGTCCGCGGCAACGAGGACGTCACGACATAGGACGGGACGCCGGCATGTTCCGTACGGTCCGGCGGTCGAGGTGAACCTGGTGCCGGTGGCCGGACGCGACCGACGATCCGCGACGCCGCACAACCCGTCGCCGTCCCGCCGCGCACTTTTATAGTCCGGTTATGCATGTCGCAAACGGTTTGTATTATTAGACCCTGGCTACGAACGATGCGCGACAGAGACGAGTTGACGCGTCGCAGTTTGCTCCGAGCGAGTGCAGCGACGGCGGCGGGAGTCGGCGGTATCGGAACCGCGTCGGCGGGCGACACCGTCGATCGCCGGAAGTCCGCCGAGCGGGTTCCCTGTCTGGAAATCGAAGACAGAACGGAGACGATCGCCCCCGGCGGCGTCCCCGAGCGGGCCAGCGGCATCCGCCCCGGGTCGCAGATGTTCATCACCTTCCCGGACGGCACGACCGCCGGCTGTACGGCCAACTTCATCTGGCGGGACGGCACCGACGACCTCTACATCGGCGCGGCCGGCCACTGCTTCCTGCCGAGCGGCAGGAACGCCAGCGCGAACGCTCAGCGGGCCGCCGAAAGCGACGACGACGTCTACGACGTGAGCCGGCTGAACGTCTCAGTCTGCGACGACTGCGCGGTGGGCGGGACGACCGGCCTGACCTTCACCGGGACGACCATCGCGCTCGGTGACGTGGTCTACGCCCGGCAGAATCTGCCTGACGGCTCGGAGGTGGGCCACGACTTCGGCCTGGTTCGCATCCCGTCGGGTGCCGAGGACGCCGTCGACCCCTCGCTGCCGCAGTTCGGCGGTCCCTCCGGCGTCTCGACGAGCGCCGTCCCGGCCGGCCTTCCGGTCAACCAGTACGGCGCCGGCGTCGCCAACGGCGAGGTGTTCCCGACGATGGGCTCGAACGGCGTCTCGGAGGGCGACCTCGGCACCTCGGAGTCGATCTCACCGCCGTCGGTACCGCCGGTACGACGATGGGCCGGTGCGTGGAGATGGTCCAAACGGACATCGGGCTCGGTATCGAGACGGTGCTGGCCGGCGAACTCTGAAGACGACGCGTCGTGGGTCACACACTAGCAACGGGATCGTGACATCTCGGCGTCCAGTGAACCGGGTGGCTCGGCGGGTACTCGCCAGCGGCCCCGACGAGTGCCGGAGCCCCGGGTTCGTCGTCACGGCGGCCGTCTCGGAGCGGAAGATACCGCCCGACCGGCGACGTCCTCACCTGATTCGAGGCGGAGGTCCTACCCTCAACGAGCGAACCTTTGCGGGTGGGCGACGTAGGGCGGGGTAGTTTACTGCAGGTCCAGATTCGAGAACCGGTAGTATCCGGCGGCGAGCGAGAGGCCGCCCCAGAGACACAGCGAAGCGAGTTCGAGCCACGGGGACGGCACGGACGCGGCGACCGACGGCGACGGCGTCTGCACGAAGAAGTTCGTCACGTCGGTCGGCTGCGACAGGACGTCCGTCGCCCCGAGGTACGCCGTGATCGGGTTCGCTCTGCCGACGACGAAGTACCACGCCGGCAGTTCCCGCTCGAGCGGCTGGTACCCATAGGACAGATACACCGCAAACGTCAGTAGAATCCGCCAGACGAGCCTGAACACGAAGTAGAGACCGACCGCGGCGGCGATGGTCCGAGTACCGGACGTCGAGAGCGTCGAGACGGCCAGACCGATTCCGACAGGAACGGCAGGTAGGTCGACAGCAGGATGGGGATGCCGGCGACGACCATGCCCGCGAGGACGATCACGACGCTTCCCACGATCGGTATCACGACCGTCCCGCTCCGGCCGAGGAACTTCCCGACGACGATGTCTCGGCGCGAGTTCGGCAGTCCGAGGAGAAATCGGAGACTGCCGGAGTTGCGCTCGTGGAGAATCGCCCCGTAGGTCGTCACGAGGGCGATTATGGGGACCGCCCACGAGAACGCGCCGCCGAGCAGAAACAGCAGGCGTGTCGGGGTTTCCGGGGTCGTGTCGCGGACCAACTCCAGGCTCAGCGTCCCGAGACTCAACGCGACGAGCAGCACCGACGCGCCGACGACGAACCGCGACCGGAGCGCGTCTCTGAAGTCCTTCCAGGCGACGTCGTTCCACATCAGTCCCGGCTTCCTCCCTGTGCCGCGGCCTCGGTTATCCGCTGGAACGCCTCGTTCAGCGGGACCGCCGCCGTCTCGAAGTCGACGAGTCCGGCGCCGGACTCGACGACCGCCGACAGCGCCCGGAACTTGCTCGGGCCGTCGTCACACCGCACCTCGACCGCCGTGGAGTCCTCGCGCACCCTTGCGGCGAAAACTCCCTCCACCTCGCGGAGGGCCGTCAGGAGGTCGTCGGGAACCTGGTCGACTTCGATGGTCATCTTCGGCCGGACCGTCGCCCGGTCGAGCAGTTCGTCGACGGTTCCCTCGGCGAGTAACCGGCCGTTCGAGAGGATACCGACCCGGTCGCAGAGCGCCTGTACCTCCTCGAGGAGGTGACTCGACAGGAACACCGTCGCCCCGCGGTCGCGCTCCTCGCGGATCAGCCGGCGGAACAGAACCCCACCGTTCGGGTCGAGCCCGCTCGACGGTTCGTCGAGCACCAGGAGGTCCGGCGCCCCGACGAGCGCCATCGCTATCGCGAGGCGCTGTCGCATCCCCTTCGAGTACGACCCGGCACGGCGGTCGGCGGCGTCCCGCAGTCCGACCCGTTCCAGTACGTCATCCGGGTCGTCGGCGGCGTCCTTCGTTCGAATCGCGAACCTGAGGTGCTCCCGGCCGGAGAGGCGGGCGTACACGCCGTAGTCCTCCGCCAGGACGCCGGTCCGGTGGCGGACGTACGTGCTCTCGGTCGACGCGTCACGGCCGAACACGGAGACGCTGCCCCGTGACGGTTCGACGAAGTCGAGCAGGAGGTTGAACGTCGTCGTCTTGCCGGCACCGTTCGGTCCCAGAAACCCGTATATCTCTCCCTCCTCGACCGCGAGCGACAGGTCTTCGACCGCCGCGACGGTCCCGAACCGTTTCTCGACCCCGTCGAACTCGACGACGGCCACGACTATAGCAGGCGGGAGCGCCCGCCCTCTAATTCGACGCTCCAAGTGAAGTTGTACGTCTCTTTGGGATCCCAGCGGACCTCGGCGGCGCCGATGACCGACTGCTGTCGGTCGTACTCGCCGGTCCACTCGACGGCATATACGCCTTCCTCCCCGACGCGGGTCTCGGCGGCGACCGGCTCGATCTTCCCCTGGTGGAGCGGGTACGACGAGTCGAAAGACGTGCCTGGAGGAAGCACGACCGGAACTGCGTCTCCGTTTCGTCGCCTGGAAGGGAAGTACATGAGCATTTCCTCCGTGAACTTCTTGAGTTCGACACCGGGCCGGATTCGACTGACGACGGGCGTCCCCTCTATCGGGCCGCCGCCGCGCTTCTCGTCGGGAATCCGGGCGGCGCTCCAGAGCAGCATCACGAAGTTCTGTTTGCCGTTCTCGTCGACCTTGCCGGAGATTTCATAGAGTGCAGCGACGTTGTCGGACGTGACGAGAAGGTTGTCGGGGTCGCCCTGGTAGGGGTTTCCGTCCTCGGTGATGTGCACCTGCTGCGTCCACGCTCCGCGGTAGGAGAGTCCGTCGTCGAGGTCGGCGCCGCCCGACCCCCAGGGACCGCCGTCGCCGTAGCGGTCCCGCATGTCTCCGACGTACGTCTCGAACTCGTCGGCGGACAGTTCGGAGCCCTCCTGTTCGCTGATTCTCGACGTGCCGGCCCCGACGCTCGATCCTCCGAGCGAGTCAAGACAGCCCGCCGTCGAGAGGGCACACCCGATCGAGCTGAGTTCCACGCCTCGCCGGAGATAGCTCCGTCGCGTAGCTGAGGGGGACTCGTCGTTCTCAGAATCCATGTGAAGTTTTACTCATGGATGCTGTTACAATATATATAATCTTTGGTTTCCTTGCGGGCTCAAAAGCTTTCTGTTGAGGGAATCGACACCCGGGAGCGATCTCGTACGACACAGCGGTACGGTACGATCACAAACAGGCGAGGACACCCGCGCACAGGACGCTGGTCGACCGGCGATACCGCCGCCGGACATCGTCCTAAGGACATCGACTAATATAGCTCTGCCTGCCAGAATTCGCCGTCATCCTTCGGCTTCGGCACCCAGGTGTCGGCTTCGCGGGCCAGCAGCGCGATCTGCGACGCCTCGACGTCCCAGATCGGGGTCTCGACGCCGAATTCCTCGCGAAACTTCTCGGACATTGTTGTCTGCACACGAGCGGATACTGAGACGGCTTTTTGGATCCTGTCTTGCCCCTTTTTTATCGCTACCCCGTCCCGGTCGCACGGAGAATTAGTACTGGATTGAATGACTAATAATCACTTCTGAATACAAAACAGCATCTTGACAGTCTATACGTCGAACGGGATCCAACCGCCGTCCGTAACTGGGTGCAGAATGCCGATTTACCGCCGACCAGCGATGCGGCGCCGGATCACATCGTGGTTGACGGAGCAGTGATCCAGGTGAATAACGGACGTCACTGACCGTGCACCGCCATCGATTCTGGGGCGAATGAATCCCGCACGCTCGGCTCTTTTCGACGAGAAAACGCGGCGTACGGTGTCGTTCCTACGGGAGCTCCGACGGGTTTGTCGGTCACCGACGCGGCGATTTTGGCCGATAGCGCTCACCACCTCAAGACGGCGCTATCGCGGCTCGGGTGCCGATTTCGAATGAATCGCAACGGAAACCGAAGTGCCGTCGAACGTATCCCTGGAGAGATAAGACATCGTACGTCTTCGTTTTCAAATATGTTTAGTGATTCAATGAAGCCAAGCGTGTGAGCGGCCTGCTCCAAGCCCCGCTCGAATCCGCTTGCCGGATAGATTCGTTTCAGCGAGGCAGCCTGTTATACGTTCGATATTGGAACCGACACACATACCCCGATCGATCTGGAGTCTACAGTAATGGACGAACACGGCGACGAACCGTGCTGTAAGATCACCCGGGTTGCACAGGCGTATCGGATCCGAGACATCGATACGAAACTGCTACAGCAACGGGGACAGGGGGCCAGTCTACGCGAACTGGCGATATTCTTCAACAAACGGATCCTTTCCGAGGCGCTCGATCGGGCTACACAGGAAGTGATCGGTGACGCGGAGACGATCTATGCGGTTCTGATGGACGACGACACGGATCGAGCACGGCAGGCGGAACTCCGGTCGAAACTGGCCCGATACGACGTCGACATCGACGACGTTCAGCAGGATTTCGTCTCGCATCAGACCGTCCGAAACCACCTCAACGGTTGTAGAGAAATAGACACGGGAAGGGAGCCTGACTTGGATCTCGAGAGCGGACGGAAGACCATCGAGTGGGCGCAGGCCCGTTCCGAGGGGGTGATCGAACAGACGATCGAGCGACTGAGAAACGCAGGAGAGGTGGCGGACACCCGAACCGAGGTAACACAGTCCGTTCGGGTGGCGTGTTCCGCCTGTGGACGGTCGTATCGAATCGAAGAGTTCCTCCGACAGGGTGGATGCGCCTGTCACCCCGACGCGGATTGATTTCGGAACACGAGCACATCCCACACGGCTTATTTATCCCTGCCGAATAGCAGGTGTATGAGTCAGTTCGACACGGAACAGCCCGTAACGGTGTATGCGGAGAACATCGGAGGGCTCTCGGAGTCCGAGGTGACGCTACAACCGGGGATCACGGTTCTCCGAGGCAGAAACGCGACCGGACGGACATCGTTTCTCGAGGGTCTGACCGGAGTCCTCGGTGGCTCGAGACCCGCTCTCAAAGGTGATACGGAGGAAGGCCACATCCGGCTGGAATGGGGAGACGACGTCTACGATCGACGTCTGGAACGGAAGAACGGAACTGTACGGACGTCCGGACGGACCGTCACCGAACGGAGTAACCTCGTGGATCTCTTCGTCTCTTTGACCGAGAACAATCCCGCACGCAGGGCGGTCGTCCGGGACGATGATCTGCGGGACATCATCATGCGACCCGTCGATACCGGCGCGATCCAGCGCCGAATCGAGGAGTTACAGAGCGAGCGGAACCGAATCGGCCAGCGGCTCCGGTCTATCGACGATGAATTGGATCGCCGCACGAGCGTCACGTCCCGTAAGACGTCCGTGAAAGACGAACTCGACGAACTCGACGATCGGATCGCCGGGTTGCGCGAACAGCTGGCCGAGTACGACGCCGACCCGGAGGAGGCCGAGCAGGTGGAAGAAGCCCTGAAATCGGTAGAGGAGCGGAAGCAGGAACTCGAATCGATCGGCAATCGAATTCGAACCAACGAGGACACCCTCGAAGCACTTCGCGACGAACGGACGGAACTCCGGACGGAACAGAACTCCGTGGAGACTTCGGAGGAAGAACTCGCGCGGATCGAGACGAAACTCTCCGAACTCACCTCCCGAAAGCGCTCCCTTGCGACGAGCATCAACGATCTTTCGGCGATCGTAGAGTTCAACGAGGAGTTGACTTCCGACACCGATTCGGACTTCCTCCGCCCGGACGGCGTCGACTCCGCCGTGACGAAACTGGATCCGATGTCCGAATCCGTCCAGTGCTGGACGTGCGGTGGCCAGGTCGACCGGGACCAGATTTCGAACCGATTGGACGAACTTCGGAGCGTGATCGAAGAGAAAAGAGCAGAACGCACCGATGTCCAATCACGGATCGAAGATCTTCATGAAACCCAAGAGAAGCTGCGAGACGAAATCGAGCGCCGAGACGAACTCGACCGCCGTCTCGACGAGATTTCGACCGAAATCGCTCGGCGGGAGCGGAAGCTCGAGTCGTTGCGGGACCGGCGGAACGAGACCCGCCAGCAGCTTTCCAGTCTCGAAGAGTTCGTCTCGGAACGGGACGCACTACGAGACGGTGAACTGATCGACCAGTATCAACGGCTCAGCGAACTCGAGTACGAGCGCGGACAGTTAGAGACGGAGCTATCGTCGATTCGGGAAGAACTCGCGGAGCTGGATCGGCTTGCGGACGAACGGGAGCAACTCCGGGCTCAGCAGGACGAGATTCGAGGAGAGCTACAGGGGCAGCGAACGCAAATCCGAGATCTCGAAGAAAGTGCAATCGAGGCGTTCAACGAACACATGGACGAGATTCTCGAGGTACTCGACTACGGAAACGTCGCCCGTATCTGGATCGAACGAAAGGCAGGAACGGAGTTCGATTCGAGCCACGGTGGCTATCGTGGGGGATCTGCGACCAGATTCGAGCTGCACATCGTCCGCGAATCCGATCAGGGGGCTGGCTACGAGGACACCGTCACCAATCTCAGCGAAAGCGAACGCGAGGTCGTCGGATTGATCATCGCGCTGGCGGGTTATCTGGTGCACAACGTCTACGAGGTGGTTCCGATGATGCTTCTGGATTCGCTGGAGGCCGTCGACGCGGACCGGATCGCCGACCTGGTCGATTACTTCCGCGAGTACACCTCGTATCTTACCGTCGCCTTACTCCCCGAAGATGCCGACGCCCTCGGTGATGGTTGTGCACACGTCCCCGCGGAGGACCTGACATCATGACTCGCCGACGTCCATCGGCGAATTCGCACCCGACGTCCCGTGAAACAGTTCGGGTCATTCGGGTCTCCTCTGCACCGATTTCTTTCGGTCGGGACTGAACGGCGCAACTACTTCTTCGGTTATTCCGTCCTTCGAAAAGACCGTGATGAGATCGTCGCTCTCGATTTTCGTGTGGCCGCGAGGGATGATGACTTCACCGTCGCGTTCGACCGCGACCACGACCATACTCGGAGGGAGGTACCCCGCGACGTCCGCTTCTTCGAGCGTTTCGTCGACGATCGAAGCTCCTTCCGAGACCGATATCTCGAACACCTCGGCGTCGCTGTCCGCGTCGCCGACGTGCATGAAGTCCTGAACGCCCGGGTTGTAGGTGCCACGGAAGAGATACTCCGCGATCAGTCGCTGGGGGTTCTCGATGATCGTCGCTCCCAGTTCCCGAAACATCGAGATGTTCGCTCGGTCGTGAACGACACTGACCAGTGTTTCACACCCTAAGTCCCGAGCCAGCATCAGGACCATGAGATTCACCGCGTCCTCTTCGGTGGTCGCGATGACTGCGTCGGCGTCACTCACCCCTGCTTCGTGGAGCGTATCTCGTTCGGTGGCGTCGTCGTGGATCACGTGGCAGTCACCGGACGTATCGAGATCGTGCGCTCGTTCGTGGTCGCGCTCGATGACCGTCACCCCGACATCGGCGTCGGCCGCCAATTCCAACACACTCGAACCTATACGGCCGGCTCCGATGATTACAGCGGTCATGCTACCACCGGGTTTGCCGGGGGCGGGTGATAAAACATCGGGAACCCGGGAGCGGAAGGTGTGAAAACAAGGGGTGCGATCCCGCTTCGATCTCGGCCGAGGGTCGTGCATCTTTCCCGGAGGGCGGACGAAGACCCCCGATATTTACAGGAAATTGGTTGTAAGAACCTCCCGTCGAACCGTCAAGGATAAATAGTCTCCGGGGTGGAGAAAGGGTGCATGCTCATCGGCGAAGCGGTACTGACAGTACTGACCGCAGCGGTCGTGGCGTACCTGACGTACGTCATGATATACCCGACGAGGTTCTGATAATGGCAAGCCCACCACCAGTCGTCGAATACGCGGTGTTTTTCACCCTGGCCGTCGTTTTGATCTTCCTGGTCGGCGAGTACCTCGCGTGGGTGTACCGTGATCAGGCGAACAGCGACCACGAACTACCCCGTCTCTTGACGGGGGTACAGCGGCTCGACAGCGTGTTCACGCCGATCGAAAAGGGCATTTACCGGTTATCGGGTATCAAGCCGGAACGGGAGATGACCTGGAGGGGACAGATGAAGTCGGTTCTCGTGTTCAACGCGTTCATCTGGGTACTGTTGTACGTCGTCCTGTTCTTCCAGAACGCCCTTCCGATGAACTTCGTCGGCGTGGCCGGACAGAGCTGGGATCTCGCCTTTCACACCGCGAGTTCGTTCACCTCGAACACGAACCAGCAACACTACAGCGGTGAGAACCTCTCCGTGTTCACGCACACGTTCGCGATCGGGATCGCGATGTTCCTGACGCCCGCGACCGGGCTCGCGCTCATGCCCGCGTTCGCGCGGGCGTTCAACAACGACGAGGATCCGCGACTCGGGAACTTCTACGAGAACGTCGTGCGGGGAGTCATCCGATTCCTGCTCCCGTTCTCGTTCGTCATCGCGCTCGTCCTGATGGCGGAAGGTTCGGTCCAGACCATCACGAGCGGGAAGCTCACCGCCGAGACGTTCACCATGGGCGTCCAGAACATCCGCATCGGACCCCACGCGGGTATCGAGGCGATCAAGATGTGGGGAACCAACGGCGGCGGGATCAACGGAGCGAACGCCTCGACGGCGTTCGAGAACCCGACGCCGCTCAGTAACCTCATCCTGACGCTCGCGATGCCCGTCAGCACGTTCTGCGCCATCTACGCGTGGGGCGCCTGGGTGGGCAACCGCAGTCACGGGATCGCACTGGTCGCGGCGTTCTTCATCATTTACGCCGCACTGACCGGTGTGGCCGTCATCGGTGAGACCGGCCCGAACGTGGCGATGGAGATCCAGGAAAGCGGTCTGACCGTCGACCAGACGGCCGGAAATATGGAGAGCAAAGAGACCCGATTCGGGCCCACGGCGAGTGCGATCTGGGGGCTTTCGACCACCGGGACGACCAACGGTGGAGTCAACAGTATGCACAACAGCTGGACCGCGCTCGGGGCGTTCTCCTTGCTGTTCGCGTTCGCCACCAACAACATCAGCAACGGGGTCGGGACCGGCCTGTTGAACGTCCTGATGTTCGTCATCCTCACGGCCTTCATCGGCGCACTGATGATCGGTCGCCGACCGCAGTACCTCGGGAAGAAACTCGAGTGGCAGGAGATGCGGTACGTCTTCGTCGCCATACTGGTGTTGCCGATACTGGTGTTGATACCGTTGGCGCACGCCGTGGTCTATCAACCCGCCACCGACGCGATGGCGAACCCCGGCTTCCGTGGATTCGCGGAGGTCCTGTACGAGTTCTTCTCGGCGTCCGCGAACAACGGCAGCGGGTTCGAAGGACTCGGCGACAACACCGTCTACTACAACCTCGTGGACGGGACACAGGTCCTGCTGGG
>PXRZ01000077.1 GCA_003022945.1 Halobacteriales archaeon QS_8_69_73
CATCAGCTCCTCCTCGCCGACGTAGACGACGTCGTTCATCCGGGCCTCGAGGTCGACGGCGGTCACGACCGGACCGCTGACGCTCTCGATGACTCCCTCACTCGTGGTTTCGGTGTCGGTTGCCTGACTCATGGTTACTCGTCCATCAGATCGATGCCGATGGCGCGTTTGATCTGCTCGCGGAGGTTGCCCGAACCGGTGCCGCCACCCAGCGTGACGACGACCGGCTCGACGCTCGTTTCGACGCGCTGTCGGACTGTACGGGACAGCGTCTCGACGTCGTCGTCGTGCATCACGACGATTCCGACGGTCTCGTCGTCCAGCACCGTCTCGACGGCGTCGTCGAGTCGGTCGTCCTTTTCGTCGTCCGGCACGTTCTCGAACCGGCGGACGCCGGCCAGCCGGAAGCCGGCCGTGAAGTCCGAACTACCGACGACGGCTATCTCCTGGCTCATGTTATCACCAGTTCCTCTTCGATTTCCTCGACGTCCAACCCCGCCTCGCGGCCGCGGGCGACCGCACGGACGTTCTCGACCTCCCGCTCCTTGGCGAGAACGTACGAGAGCACCGGACACACCGACATCGGGTAGCGGTTCGAGAGCTTCGCCGAGTACTCCAGCAGCGCCGCGTCCAGGGCGTGCTCGAACCCCATGAGGGCGTCGGCCTCGGCCAGTTCGTCCAGCGCCGCCGACAGCTCCTCGCCGTAGCTGCTCTCGCGGATGCGCTCGACCAGCTGGTCGACGTTGGCCGCCAGCTGACGGAGCTCCTCGGCTCGGAACAGCCCCCCGCCCTCGATGTGGTACTCGCCGGGGTCGATGTCGGCGCCGCTCCGGGCGATCCTGAGGGCGTTGCGGAGGTTCCGGAAGTCGATCTCGGCCTCCAGGAACTCCCGGTACAGTGCCCGCGGGGAGTCCGGCTCCGGGGTCCCGATGTCGTCCATCAGGTGGGCGTAGAACGCACGGTCGACGGCGTTTTCCAGCGGTACCAGCACGTCCTCGCTCTCGAAGTCCGGCATGGCGGCCTCCAGCGGGTCGCCGAAGATGGTGTTCGAAAGCGTCTCGACCACCTCCTCCATACGGCCGGCCTCGACCAGCCGGTCGAGCAGCCGATCGGAGAACTCGCCGGTCCGGATGAGGTCGTCGTCGACGTCCGAGGCGTCGGCGTCGGTGTACACCCCCCGGATGACCGTCTTGACGTTCCAGGCGTCGAACTTCCGGAGGTAGTTGGCGATGTAGCCGTACAGCGACCCCTCGGCCCACGTCAGCAGATCGTCGAAGCGTTTCGCGAGGTTGCGGTTCAGCGCGTACTCGACGAGGTCGACCCCCGAGTGCCGCGTCCCGAGGGCGTTCATCTCCGTCTCGTACTCGGTTTCCTCCATGAACCGGGCGATCTCGCCGGGGTCCATTCGGACTAGCTTCCGGTAGTCGTCCTCGTCGAAGAGCCGAGCCTTCTGGGCCCGGACCCGGGCGGTTACGTACTCGTAGTTCGGGCTTCGTTCGGTGTTGGCGCTCATTCTTCGAAGAGGCGCGTGCTGATCTCGCGCAGGTTCTCCTCCCAGACGTCCTCGAGCACCGAGTCGAAGGTGTTGTTCACCCGGACGCGGGACTCGTCGGACTCGACGGCGACGCCGCCGAGACAGTCGACGGAATCGCCGACCGCGTATCCCTCGAAGTCGCCGACGACCGTCTCCAGCAGGTCGGCGTCGTCCTCGTGGCCGTGGACCCGGACCGTCTCCTCGGCGGGGAACTCCTCGGCGGCGGCCGCCAGCAGCGTCCGGGTCAGCTCCTCGCGCTCGTCGCCCTCGAGTTTCGCGCCGGACAGCTCCTGTTCGCGCTCCTGCTCGATCCGGCGTTCGGCCTCCTCGCGGGCCTCCCGGTGGATGCGCTCGGCGTCGGCCTCGGCGTCCGCGACGATCTCCTCGGCGCGGCTCTCGCCGTCGGTTCGGATCTCTTCTGCACGCGCGCGGGCTTCCTCCCGGATGTCTTCTACGACTGTCTCAAGACTCATGATGGGGGGAGTGGGGTGACGCTAAACCAGGAAAATGGTGACGAACGCGATGATGATCAGCGTCTCGGGCAGCGCCGTAAAGATGAGTCCAGGGACGAACATGTCGTCGTCCTCGGCGACGGCACCGATGGCCGCCGACCCGATGCCACGCTGGGCGTAGCCGGTGCCCAACGCGCCGAGCCCGACGGCGAGGGCCGCCGCGGCCGGCCCCGAGATTCCACCGCTACTGTCCTGCAGTACCACGCTGGCGAGTTCGAGTGTTTCCATCATAGTTTGTAGGTCCCGTTAGCTGCGTTCCGGACGGTTCGAACTGCTTTCCTAGTAGCTATAAAACTTCTCAAATACGACGACCGAGAGGACCGATTACGGGCGGTACAGGCTGATAGGTGTGCCACAGCGGCGGGCGGGCGGACGCCGGAGAGCGCTACTCTTACTCTTCGGCGGTGAACTGCCGCTCGTGGCCGAACGGCGAGTAGTCGTCG
This sequence comes from Halobacteriales archaeon QS_8_69_73, assembly GCA_003022945.1. Lineage (GTDB taxonomy): Archaea > Halobacteriota > Halobacteria > Halobacteriales > Haloarculaceae > Natronomonas. The sequence continues at coordinate 2,490 of PXRZ01000077.1, forward strand.
CCGCCGGCCTCGTAGAACTTCGAGAAGAACTCGAAGTACTCGAGCCGGATGCTCTGAATGCCGGCGGAGGTGATGCCGAGGATCATCACCACGATGTGGCCGACGACGAGTACCACGATGCCCGCCAGCAGCGCGCCGGCGCCGCCGTGGATCAGCCCGGGGAACATCACCTCCTCGGCCCCGGCGGGCGCCTTGGCTTTGGTGAGCAGGAAGTGGAACCCCTCGGCGTCCCGGTAGGCGCCGAAGAACAGCAGGTTGACCGCGAAGGCCATCCCCGCCTTGGCCAGCAGCACCGCCGCGATACGCAGATACGACAGGACGTGCGCCAACACCTGGTGGATCTCGACGAGCTCGTAGGTCGGCCCGAGCGCCAGCAGCGCGATACCGACCGCGGTCATCGCGACGCCGACGTAGCCGACGGTCGGCGAGAAGCCACTGAAGCCGAGCGCGAAGGCCGCCCCCTCGCCGCTGCTGAACACCTCGAAGATGAGGGCGGGCTTCGTCTCCCGGCCGATGGTGCTGAACACGAACAGCCACAGGCCGTTCAGCGCCAGTAGCCAGCCGCCGACCTCCTCCAGCGCCGCCCGGAGGCCGTGGAAGCTGTACTCCTCGACGAACTCGAAGGTCCACGCGAGGTTGAGATGGAAGACGCCGAACAGCGCCGTGATGACGAACCACGCCTCCGCCCACTCGGTGCTGTCCGGCGACAGCCCCTTCTCGATGATCGGACTGCCGTAGACGGTCTCGACGACCGGCAGCGTGTCGAGGTGAAGTCCGAACACCTCCCCGTAGAGGACACCGAAGACCAGCGTCACGATCCCGGCCGCCGCGGTGATCTTCCCGAGGTTGTCGAAGGTCTCGGAGTCGAAGTTCCGCATCAGGTAGTAGCCGATACCGGCGTAGACGGCGCCGTAGCCGATGTCCCCGATCATGAAGCCGAACATGAGCGGGAAGGTGAGGAAGACGACGAACGTCGGGTCGATCTCGGTGTACTTCGGCTTGCCGACCGCTTGGGTCAGCAGCTGGAACGGCCGGACCCCGGCGGGGTTGTCCTGCTCGACCGGCGGCTCGGTATTGCCCATCGGGCGGTCGTCGGTCGCGTAGCCGCCGTCGGAGCGGACCTCACCGGCGCCGTCGGTCGCGGCGACGGGGTCGCCGACGCCCGGCTCGGGGGCCTCCCGCCCGGTCTCGCCGCTTCCGCCGAGGGAGCCGTCGCGGTAGTCGGCCCGCTCCAGCTCCTCGACCTCGACGTGGTCGCCGACCGACGACCCCAGCGCCTCCGCGAGGTCGGTGAACCGCTCGCTCGGAATCCACCCCTCCGAGACGAAGGCGTTGTCCGTCGTCGCGAAGCTCAGCGGCGCCTCCCGCTTCTGAGCCTCGATGGAGAGCTGCTCCTCGGCGGCCAGCAGGAAGTCCGCGACCTCCTCTTTCAGCTCGTCGAGCTCGTTCTCGACGGTCTCGAGCTCCGACTCGAGCTCGTCGCGGCGCGAGCGCAGCTCCTCGACGTACGCCTCGGGGCTCGTCGCCCCGCCGGCGTCGTCGAGCTCCGGCACTTCGTACGCGGCGAACGGCGTCCCGACCAGCATGTCCTCGAGATCGACCGCGGGCGCGACGAACATCGCGACGTACTCGTCGGCCTCGAACAGCTCGAAGGCGTCGACGGCGTCGGCGTCGGCGAGTGCCGCCCGCAGCTCGTCGGCGTCGCCCTCGCCGACGGCCGTCGACAGCGACTCGTAGCCCGACAGCAGGTCGATGTCGATGCCGAGCTCGACGAACGGGCGGGCCGTCTCGATCCGTTCGTCGACCGTCCGCAGCTCCTCTTCCAGCGCCGAGCGGCGGTCGTCGAGTTCGTTGACCGCCGTCCGGATGCGCTCGATCTCCTCGTCGAGTTCGTCGTCTTCGAGAATGCGGACGCGGCCGGCGTCGTCGGCGTCGACCCCGAGGGTGCTTTCCAGCGCCCGGACGGTGACGAGCTTCTGAGAGACCTCCTCGGCGCCCTCGGCCGTATCGCCGGGCTCGAACCCCTCCCAGGAGCCGTCGTAGTCGGTGACGTGCAGCAGATTCAGGTCGTGGACCGTCTCGATGGCCTCGTCCATCACGCGCTTGGATCCCGTCACCGAGACCCGGCTCATCCGCTCAGGTCTGAGCATCCACCGCCTCCGTGAACAGCTCGACGACGTGGTCGATGGTCTCCTCGCGGTGCTCCTCGGCGCGGGCCTCCAGCGTCTCCCGTTCCTGGCGGCCCTCCTCGAGGATGGCCTCCCGCTCGGCGTCGATCTCCTCGCGGGCCTCGGCGAGCCGCTCGTCGACCAGCTCGTCGGCCTCCTCGCGGGCCTCCTGACGGATGCGGTCGGCCTCCTCGCGGGCCTCGGCGACGTGCTCCTCGCGGGCCGTCTTCGCGTCGGCGACGATCTCGTCGGCCTCGCGTTCGGCCTCCTTGACTCGTTCGAGAACCTCCGGCCTGGCCATGATTATATCGTCCTAATCTTTGGAAAGCGGCTATTTGGTAGTTGCGGAAGCGACCGCGGCCACGTTTAATCAATCGAGAGCTGGCCGATCGGCCGACGTCGGACGGGAGTTCGAACGGGGCCGACCGCTCGCGCGGCGAGGCCGAGCGAGCGGAGCGAAGGAGGCCTCGGAAAGAAGCGAGCGGGCGGAGCGACGGGAGGAGTGACGACACGGGAGCGTAGCGAGGCCGAGCGCGCGCAGCGAGAGCGGCCTCGAAAAGCAGCGAGCGGGAGAAGTGACGACACGCGAGCGTGATTCGAGCGACGGCTCCGCGAGCCGTCGTTCGAATCGTATCCTCGGACTCCGTTCTGCGGTGTCCTCGCGCGGCACCGTCGCGCGGGTTGCCGGCAGCGCCGGCACTCAGTTCCGTGGTCGTTCGAACGGCGCGAAGCGCCTTCCGTGAGTGAGCGGGACCTCCGGTCCCGCGAGCGACGAGGGAACTCTGTTCTCTCGGTATGACGAGAGAGCGTCGCTCTCTCGGACCGCGGCGTCGCCGCCACGCCAGCGGCCTGAGGGATCTTCGATCCCTCTCCGCTCGCGCCGTCCCACCGGATCGAACGCTCGGCCCCTTCGGGTCCACCCGGCGGTGGCCCGTCGGAGACGCTCCGTTCGCGTCCGACGCGGCCGGGCCGTCGGGCGTTCGGAAAGAACTGCCCGCGTGGGAACGCATATGCCGGCCCGACGGTTATGACGGGAGAGATGCCGTACAGGGACCCGGAGACGGTCGAGCTGTCGGCGTGAGCGCCACGTCGTGGAGTTGCTCGAAGGGTACCGGGTGGCCGGGCTCCCGGTCGTCCACGTCAGACACGAGACCGTCGAGGCGGGGTCGCCGTTCCACCCGAACCGGCCGGGCGTCGCGTTCAAGCCCGCGGCGGCGCCAGCCGACGACGAGCCCGTCGTCACCGAGCGCGGCGGCGGCGCCTTCCTTGGGTCGGACCTCGAGAGCCGCCTCCAGGCAGCCGGCGTCGAACGCCCCGTCCTGGTCGGGTTCACGACCGACCGCCGCGTCTCGACGGCGGCCCGGATCGCCTCGGCGCTCGGCTTCGATCCCTACGTCGTCGACGACGCGACGGTCGCGTTCGACCGCGAGCTCGACGGCACGCGTTACGTCGCGGAGCAGACCCACCGGGTCGCGCTGGCGCAACTGTCCGGCGCCGCCGCGACGGTCGTCGAGGCGGCGACGCTGCTGGCGGCCCTCGAGCGGCGGACGTAGCCCGTTTCCCGCGTCCGACTCGGGATGCGGCCGACGCGGACGGGCCCGCGCGTGATCAGATACTGAAACTCCTCGGAAGCTCAAATACGACCCCCTCATGATGTATTACGATGAAGGGTACAATCTCCGACGTTTCCGTTCTGTGCGTCGACGACGACGCGGAGCTGGTGTCGCTGCTCGCGGGCGGCCTCGAGCGGGAAAGCGACCGTCTCGACGTGACGACCGCCACCAACGTCGACGCCGCCCTCGAGACGTACCGTGCGACCGGCGTTGACTGCATCGTCAGTGACTATCACATGCCGGCCCGGACCGGTGTCGAGCTCCTCGAGGTGGTCCGGGCCCGCGACCCGAAGCTCCCGTTCGTCATGTACACCCGGACCGGCAGCGAGGCCGTCGCCAGCGAGAGCATCCGCGCCGGCGTCACCGACTACGTCGTCCGGCGGGCGACCGACGAACAGTACGGGCTGCTGACGGAGCGGATCCTCACGCACGTCGACAGCCGCCGGAGCGAGCGGCGAGCGAGCCGGACGAACCGGACGCTCCGGGCGCTGAGCGCCGCGGCCGACGAAGTCCTGTTCATGTTCTCGGCCGACTGGTCGGAGCTGCAGTTCATCAACGACGCCTACGAGACGGTGTTCGGCGGCTCCGTCGACCGCCTGCGGGCGGCGCCGAAGTCGTTCCTGACGCACGTTTATCCCGAGGACGTCGACCGGGTGACCGACGCCATGGAGCGGGTGTCGGGTGGCCATCCCCAGCAGATGGAGTTCCGGATCGACCGCTCGGCCGACATTCGCATCTGGGTGGAGTCGCGGTGCAAGCCGGTCCGCGACGATTCGGGCGACATCGAGGCCGTCGCCGGGTTCACGCGGGAGGTGACCGAGCGGAAACACCGCGAACAGGAGCTGGAGGACCGCAACGAGACGCTCGATCAGTTCGCCGCGACCGTCGCCCACGACCTCCGGAATCCGCTCGCGGTCGCCGACGCGAAGCTGAAGCTGGCGCGAGCCGAGACCGACAATGAGCACATCGACGACGGCATCGAGGCCGTCGACCGGATGAGCCGACTCATCGACGAACTGCTCGCCCTCGCAAAGGAGGGCATCGCCATCGACGAGCGCAGCCGGGTCGACCTCCGGGAGGTCGTCGAGGCCAGCATCGAAGACGTCATCATGACCGACGCCACCTGCACCGTCGAGGACACCGCACGGATTTCCTGTGACCCCCCGCGGCTCCGGGAGGTGCTCACGAACCTCTTCCGCAACTCCATCGACCACGCCGGCGGCTCCGTCGACGTCACCGTCGGGCTGCTGGACGACGGCTTCTACCTCGAGGACGACGGCACCGGCATCCCTGTTCATCATCGAACAGATCGTCGACGCACACGACTGGACCATCGAGGCCGTCGCCGGTGCCGACGGCGGCGCCCGGTTCGAGGTCACCGGCGTCGACCTTGCGGTCTGACCCGTCGTACGGTGCCGTCGCTTTCGGTCCAAACCGACGACGGGAAAAGCGATACCGGAGTGCCGCTCAGATGACGCGGTTCTGGAGGTAGTCGAGGTGCTTGGCGTTGTAGACGATCCTGACGGTGTCGGCGGCGGGACTGCCGATGCAGGTCAGGCGGACGCCCCTCTCCTCGACCTCCTCGTCGGAGAGGATCTGCTGCATGTCCATGTCGATTTCGCCCTCCCGGACGATGGCCGCGCAGTTCGCACACGCGCCCGCCCGGCAGGAGAAGGGCCAGTCGTACCCCTGGGCCTCGGCGGCCTCGAGGATGTACTCGCCCTCGGCGACGTCGAGGGAGCCGTAGTCCTCGTCGTCGAGGCCGGCGTCGGCCGCCGTCTCGAAGAGGTCGTCGTCGTCCATCGACCAGCCGTGGTCGTCGAGCACTTCGTAGTTGAGATATTCTACCGTGGGCATCAACGTAACGTTGGGACGCTGGCCGTTTGAAGGTTGCTGTTGGCACCGAGGCTGTGCCGCCGTCGGTGCCTCAAATGAACGACAGCAGCCGGAACACGACGAACGCGCCGACCGTGGCGATGGCGGGGACGACGTTCTGCATCGGGATGACGCGGCCGATAGTTTCGGGGTCGAAGAGGTCGGAGGCGGCGGGGATGTCCCCGACGTTCTCCTCGCCGATGTGCGGGGAGGAGCCGCCGCTGGCGTCGCCGACGGTCGCGGCGCCGTCGGCGGTCAGGGCGCTGACGGAGACGCTCGGCGGGTCGCCGACGACGGCCTCGCGGGCGGTTGCGGTCCGGGTGGCCCGCCCTCAGCCGAGGCCGACGATGCTCATCGTCGCGATGATGATGAAACTGGCGGGGATGCCGATGGCCGCCAGCGCGGTGGTGGCAGTCGCGTCGCTCATGATCGCCGTCTCGACGGCGATGGCGGTGAGGCCGCGACGCATGCTGAAGTTCCGGTCGCCCGGTCGCATCGAACCGGGCGGCATACCACGGTGGCAAGTCGCCGTCTGGCGGGGATCGGCGTGACGCCGGCCGTCGTCGGGCTAATACTCGTCTCCGTCGCCGTCGGCAGTCCCTAACGACATCCGCACTCACCGACCCGGCAGCGAGAGTCACGAAGTCCGGCGGTTCGCGGGGAGACCTCGGTCCGGACGTCTTCGACCCGATCGGCCCACATCGGGGCTATGCTTTTTGTGCCGTCCCGCCGCCGACTCCACCATGTTTCCGACCTTCGAGGTCGTCCCGGCGGTCGACATGCAGGACGGCGAAGTGGTCCAGCTGGTCGGCGGCGAGCGGGACACCGGCCGGCGGTACGGCGACCCGGTCGCGGCCGCCGAGCGGTGGGTCGACGCCGGTGCCGAGACGCTGCATCTCGTCGACCTCGACGGCGCCTTCGAGGGCGACCGCGCGGCGACGCCCGCCGGCTGCTGGAGGCCGGCGTCGACCGGGTCATCCTCGGCACCGCCGCCGTCGAGAACCCCGCCATCGTCGACGCGGTGACCGGGGAGTTCCCCGACGGCGTGATGGTGAGTCTCGACGCCAGCGACGGCGAGGTGGTCGTCCAGGGGTGGACGGAAGGCACCGGTCTCGACCCCGCCGAGGCCGCCGCCCGCTACGAGGCGGCCGGCGCCGCGGCGGTACTGTTCACCGACGTCGACGTCGAGGGCCGCATGGACGGCGTCCGCCGGGAGACTGTCGAGCGCGTCGTCGACGCCGTCGACGTCCCCGTCGTCGCCTCGGGCGGCGTCGCCTCTCTCGCGGACCTCCGGGCGCTGCGGGAGACCGGCGCCGCCGCCGCCGTCGTCGGGACGGCGCTGTACGAGGGGGCATTCACCCTCGCGGAGGCGAACGACGTTTGATGAGCTATCGGGCTCGCTCGTACGCCGAGACGACCCGGGCCAGCAGCCTTTCTCTGGTGCTCGGCGGGACCGCCGGCGCGACCGGCCCGGTCGGCGCCGCCGCGGTCGGGAGCCGGCCCCGGGCGCTCGCGGCCGCACCCCCCGGTGCGGGGGAATGAAAGGTCGAGTCGGACGACGTCGGACTACACCGCTCGCTCGAGGTCGTCGGCTAGTTCGGGGTAGCGCTCCTCCAGCTTGTTGCGGAGCAGTACGAACCCGACGACGGACAGCACCGTCACCGCCGCGGCGCCGTAGGGGCCGAGCCGCTTGATACTCAGTCTCCAGGCCGACCATGCCAGACTGACCAACTCGAGCATACCGCCCGATATGTCGGCCAGACAGAAAAAACCGGGTGGAATGCGCCCCTCGCCGGACGCCGAGCGCCGCAACCGGCTTAAACGAGCGCGAGAACGCCTACCCATGACGGACCGGACGGCGGCGGTCAGACGCGAGACGGCCGAAACGGAAGTCGAGGTGACGCTGGGGCTCGACGGCGACGGTGACGGCACCGTCGACACCGGGGTCGGCTTCTTCGACCACATGCTCGAGGCCGTCGCCACCCACGGGCTGTTCGACCTGACGGTTCGCTGCGACGGCGACCTGGAGATCGACGACCACCACACCGTCGAGGACGTCGGCATCGCCCTCGGCGAGGCGCTGGCGGAGGCGCTGGACGACGGACGCGGCATCGTCCGCTACGCCCGACGGCGGCTTCTCCCAGCCCTCGGTGGGCGAGTTCACGAGCGACATGGCCAGACACTTCGCGGAGTCGCTGGCGACGAACGCCGGGCTGACGCTACACATCGCCGTCGAGGGCGACAACGCCCACCACGAGGTCGAGGCGCTGTTCAAGGCGCTCGCGCGGGCCCTCGACGACGCCACGCGGATCGACGACCGACGCGGCGATACGCCGAGCACGAAGGGCGAACTATGACATCCTCTCCGGCGTAAACAGCGAGGGAGTTCGTCCCTCGGACAGTCGGCCGGAGCCCGACGACAGCGTGGCGTCGGAGACGCCACGAGCAGACGGCACAAGCGCCGTCGACGCCCGGGGGTTCCCGGCGCTCGGGGTCGGACTGGGCCCCGACGCCGACGGAGGCACAATTCCGCCGCGTCAGCGTACTCCGGTTCGTGATCGGTACTTCGGATCCTTCGTGTAATGTGGGGCATCGGGCGCCCCGGCAGAGACGCGGTACCCGCTCGCACAGCGCTCGACACGTCCGCCGTGTCGGGCTCAAGGAAGCCCGTCCAGGAACTCGCGAGGGCGTCGATCTCCCGTCGACGTACCGCGGTGAAACGAATCCGGAACAGTAGCGATACAAGAGTGGAACCGAAGCCGGACTCAGGCGACGGTGTACCAGAGCATGACGCTGAGCCAGACCACCACCAGTCCGACCCAGTGCCATTTCGCTGCCTTCGCCACCTCCATATAATTGATATTCGAGATTCCACTAATGATGTATAGGTTCAGGCCGTAGGGGGGCGTGATGAACCCGATCGATGCGCCCATCATGAAGATGATCCCCCATTCGACGGGCGACCATCCGAGGGCGGCCGCCGCCCCGGCCAGTATCGGGGCCGTGAGCAGGAGATTCGGGGTCGCATCCAACAGTGATCCGGCCAGCAGCATGATCACGGTCATGACGAGAACGATCAATGCGGGATGTCCCAACGAGATGATACCGTCGGAGATCACCTCTTGAAGACCGAGATCGGAGAGACTCTGCTGGATCAGAATCGAGGTAACGACCATCGGGAGGATGATCCCGATCAGCAGGATCGATGAGTAGCAGGCGCGGACGATCTGATCGACCGACGTGATCTGTCGGGACCCGATCGCTGCAACCAGAATATACACCACCGCAACGGCGGCCGATTCGCTCGGAGTGAAGATTCCCAGGAAGATACCGCCGAAGAGGAGGACGATCGTCCCGAGACCTACCTTCGCGTACCACGTCCTGATGAGGATCTGTTTGATGTCGACACCGAAATCATCGGTAACACCGTAGTCATTCCGATAGGAGATGAACGTATTGATCGCCAACAGCGCGAGTAGCATCGCCAGTCCGGGGATAGCTCCCGCCAAGAACAGTTCGAAAATCGAGACACCGAAGGCCGCACCGTAGATGATCAGGAGAATGCTCGGGGGAATGATCGCACCCAAGACGCCGCCAGAGGCGATCGTTGCGGCGGCGTAATCGTCCTCGTACCCCTCCTCACAGAGCGGCGAATAAAGCGCAGAGCCCACGGAAGCCGTCGTCGCTGCGTTGGAGCCGGTGATCGCGGAGAAGATTCCGGCAGTACCGACCGCCGTGTTGCCCGTCACACCGGGGATCCAGCCGATGATCTCCCGGGTGAATTCGATGAGATTGTCGGCGATTCCAGCCTCACGTATCAGGTCCCCCACCAGAATGAAGAGCGGAATCGCGGTGAACGAGAAGCTCTGCAGGACATCGTAGTGGTTCTGGGACATATTGATCAACGGGAAGCTGTCGAACCCGACGTGATAGCCGAGGGCCCACAGCCCGAAGACCAGATAAATCGGTATACCCAATACGAAGGCGATGACCGACAGGAGCGTGATTCCGATCAGGAAGTTCGTCGGGGTTACCAACAAGGGTGAAAGCGAGTTCATTTCGAGATATCCGAGGTCGGCGTGATGTCTTCGCCGTTATCGTACCTTCGTCTGATCCGGAGTATCTGCTGGGTTGCTCTGAGTACGATCAGGGTCATTCCGACCGGGATAGCCAGATACGCCGTCCACTGTGGAATCGGCGTTCCAAGGACCGGTCGCCCGGTAGCCAGACGTCGCCGAACCAGTTCGATCGAATAGTAACCGACGATCGCGGCAAACGACACCCACGTCACGAAATCGATGTACCGCAGAACGTAGTTCGCCCTGTTCGAAAGGTTGTTTCTGGCCAGTGAAAACCGGAAATGCGATTCGTGGCGGATCGCCCAAGCCGCCGCCACCCAGACCATCCACGTGAACAAAAAGAGTGTCCCGTTCAGTGTGAACGACGGAGGGTTCTCGAACGTCACCCGTTGGACCACAGTATAAAAGATCAAGAGGGTGTACAGCGCGATCAGTACGATCGCGACGTATCCTTCGAAGTTTCTTTCGAGCTTCGCCAGCGTCTTGTTGTTAGAGGTTGACATTTTAGTACGTAGTTTTCCGGTATTACATCTCGGAGAGATACTCGTCCCACCACGCATCGACGGTGAAGTCGCTGTGACTGGATGGAACGGAATTCTCCCGAGCCGTGTCGGCGAGAAACTCGTGGAACGCCTCACCGTCGACGCCGATCTGATTCGCCGAATCGATGATGTTCGAGTACAGGTCTAAGTTATCTTCATACCCGATGGCATCCTCCCACTGTTGCATCTGGTCGTCATCCAGGTAATTGTACTCCAGATCGTGTTCGACGGTGCACGAAGACTCGGGAGGATCATCGGTGTACAGCCCGAGGCGTTGCTGGTGAATTTCCTCCACGTTCATCCGAACGAGGTCCTCGTACACGGACTTCGATACGTCCGCGAGCAGCGAGAGATTCTCATCGGAGAGGCTCTTGAGCCACTCGACGTTAGCCCACTTCGTGTCGTTATGGATCGTCCACTTGTTGATGATGCTTGAACTGAGTGCCTCGGCGTTGTTTCCTCCGTACGCACAGAGCGGCGAGGCAGCAGCTTCGGCTCCATCGACCGTTCCGGTACGGAGCCCCTGGAGCGCGTCGGCCCACGCCAAAGAGACCGGGTTCATGCCGAGTTCGTCGAGCGCGATCCCGGAGACCTGGCTTGCGGTCCGCCGACAGTCCATATCTTCTACATCCTCCGGGAGCTGATGTGTGTAATCGGTGCTTTCGGCCCGGTCGATACCGATGTGGATCGCTCGGAGTGCGGGTGCATGGTACCAAAGCGGAACGACACCGTACTCCCGGGCGAGGGGAACCCAGAACTGTTCGTAGGTCTCCGCCTGCGTTAGGGTGTGTGCCAACGAAATCTCGCTCGGGAACGTGTACGGAATCATCCAAATGTCGTTCACCGGGAAGCTCGCACTCGAATTACCGATCGAGGCACTACCGATCTCGACGGTCCGGTTCCGGACGCTCTCCGGACACTCCAGTTCACCGCAAATCTGCCCTTCGGCGACGTTTTCGACCTGGATACGCCCGTCGCTTTGCTCTTCGATTCGGCGTTCGAACTCCCAGTGGCCGGAGGGCTGTGCGCCTTCCCAGCCACTTCCGGGAGGCGACATCACGCCACCGATGGTGAACTGCAGTTCAGCATCATCACTACCGCCGTTACCGTTGCCGCCGTCACCGTTCCCACCGTCACCGTTCCCGCTTTCGGCACATCCAGCAACGGTGATGGCTCCGGCAGCACCGGCGGCTCCCTTGAGAACCGTACGTCTGGACGATAGTGTGCGGTCCGTTGTCACATAAATTAATATCTGGCCGTATGAGATAAATTTTCCCCATATATACTACGCTCAAGAAAAGTATGGCGTCCTCCGCGCGGTAAACGGAAGGGCGGAGCTCACTCGGACAGTCGGACGAAGCCCGACGACAGGGAGGGACTACGTCCCTCAGGCAGTCGGGCAGTGCCCGACGACAGCGTGGCGTCGGGGACGCAACGAGCAGACGGCGCGAAGCGCCGTCGACGGTAGGATTCTTTCGCTATGAAAAGTAGAACCGCGAGCCGGCGGGCGAGTCCGGCACCGGCCAGTGGTCTGGCGCCGCCGGTCAGATGTTCAGGAAGACGATGACGCCGAACAGCGCGACCACGACGCCGATACCGCGGGTGAGTTTGACCTTCCACTCGGCGGGTTCGACCTCGTTCCACGAGCGCTTGCTGCCGACGGAGTCGAGCTGCTCCTCAAAGCGGGCGATTTTGTAGGGCCACACCGCGTTGACCAGGCCGAACGCCACGACGAAGGCTCCGAGAACGTGGCTGACCATGACCGACGGACACGAGCGCTCTCATAATGAGTTTTTCGCGGATGGTCGGACGCGCCCTCTCGGACCGTCGCCGCGAGACGGTGCCGCCGGAGCCGGCGGCCACGGAACGCTGGCCGTCAGTTCGCGTGGAACTCGATCGCGGCGCCCTGCCCGAAGCCGACGCACTCCGTCGCGAGGCCGCGTTCGGCGTCGTCGCGCTTGTTCATCTCGTGGATGAGCGTGACGGGCAGTCGCGCGCCGGAGGCGCCCAGCGGATGGCCGATGGCGATGGCGCCGCCGTTGATGTTGTATATCTCGTCGTCGAAGCCGAGCTCCTGCTGGCAGTGGTAACACTGCGAGGCGAACGCTTCGTTGAGCTCGACGAGATCGTAGTCGTCGGCGGTCGTGCCCGAGCGCTCGAAGAGACTCCGGCAGGCCGGAACTGGCCCGGTGCCCATCATTTCGGGCTCGACGCCGGCGACGGCGTTGTTACCGATCGTGGCCAGTTCTTCGAAGCCGTGCTCTTCGGCAAAGGCCCGCGAGGTGACCAGCAGTGCCGCGGCGCCGTCGGTCGTCTGGGAGGCGTTGCCCGGCGTGACGGTGCCGTCGGCTTTGAACACGCTCGGCAGCTCGGCGAGCTTCTCCTCGGTCGTTCCGGGCCGGAGGCCCTCGTCGTCCTCGACGATGATCTCCTCGCCGTCGTCGTCGTGGCCCCGGATGGGGACGATCTCGTCGTCGAAGCGGCCCTCCTCGGTGGCGGCGCAGGCGCGTTGCTGGGAGCGGGCGGCGTAGGCGTCCTGCTGCTCCCGGGAGACGTCGTACCGTTCTGCGACCTCCTCGGCGGTGATGCCCATCTGCAGCGCCGCGATGTTGTGGTGGTCATTGAGCCCGGGGTGGATCTCGTTGTTCCCGCCCATCTTCACCCGCGACATCGACTCGACGCCGCCGGCGATGATGCAGTCCCGCTGGCCGGCGCGAACCGCGTCGGCGGCGTTGATGACGGCCTCCGCCGAGGAGGCACACCAGCGGTTGATGGTCGTCGCCGGCGTCGCCTCGCCGAGTTCGCTCATCAGCGCGACGACGCGGGCCATATTGTTGCCCTGCTCGCTGCGCTGCTGGGCACAGCCCCATTTGAGGTCGTCGACCTCGGCGCCGGTGAGGCCCGTTTCGCCGAGTATCTCGTCGATCAGGGGAATCGAGAGATCCTCCGGACGGACCTCCGAGAAGACGCCGTCTTCCTTGCCGAACGGGGTCCGGTACGCTCGCACGACGACCGGCGTGGAATCGCTCATACGGCTCCGGGGTTCGGGCCCCTACTACGTTAATCCTGTCTCGCCGGTCCGCTTCAGCCGTCACGCCGGCTGGACTACGTGTCCACATCGTTAGCCTTCCCCGACGAAGGCATCCGGCCGTCGGCCGGTCGATATCGGGAAGAATACGCCTTTCGACGGGCTTATACCGGCTGCCCGGTAATGTATCGGGGAATGAGCAGTCCCGAGCTTGAGGTCGTCGAGTTTCTGCTGACTGCGGCCATCTACACGGAGAACCGTGAACTGGACGAGCGGGATCTGCCGCCGCGGTACCGGCGGGTGTTCTGGGAGGACGGCGAGGTCGAGCGGCCGCTGACGACGACGAACTCGACGGCCGCCGCCGCGACCGGCATCGAGCGCCCCTGGGAGGCGGTCTCGGGGCTGATGTTCACCGACCGGGACGACTTCTCCGGGAAGATCGAGTTCACCGACCGGGAGATGGCCGAGTCGTGGCTGTTGGACCGCATCTCGACCGACCGCCTGTCGGGCAACCCGACGCTGGCGTTCGTCTTCGAGGAGGAGGCCGACGACGTCGTCTACGAGGCCGCCCGCGAGCAGAACCGCCCCATCCACGCCGACCGGGTGTGGATCGACTCGCTGCTGGAGGAGATGTTCGACGAGGACGAAGAGGAGATGCTCGACCTCGTGGAGGTCCGCGCCCCCGAGGAGATCGAGATGACGCTGGAGGATCTCGTGCTGACCGACGACCAGGAAAACGAGATCCACAAGGTGGTCAAGGCCATCGAACACCGCGACTACCTGGCGGAGATCGGCCTCCGGGAGATCGGCAAGCTGCTGTTCGTCGGCCCGCCGGGCACCGGCAAGACGTCGGTCGCGCGCGCCCTCGCTCGGGACCTGGACCTGCCGTTCGTCGAGGTGAAGCTGTCGATGATCACCAGCCAGTACCTCGGCGAGACGGCCAAAAACGTCGACAAGACGTTCCGGGTCGCAAAGCGGCTCTCGCCGTGTATCCTCTTCATGGACGAGTTCGACTTCGTCGCCAAAACGCGCTCGTCGGACGAACACGCCGCCATCAAGCGCGCCGTCAACACGCTGTTGAAGAGCATCGACGAGGTGTCGCTCATCCAGGACGACGTCCTGCTCATCGGCGCGACCAACCACCCCGACCAGCTGGACGCCGCCGCCTGGCGACGGTTCGACGAGATCGTCAACTTCCCGAAGCCGGATCTGGGGATGCGTGCGGACATCCTCGGCATCGTCACCCGCCGGATGGACGTCGAGAACTTTGACCCCGTCGAGCTGGCGGAGGCGACCGAGGGGCTCACCGGCAGCGACCTCCGGCTCGTGCTCCGGGAGGCCGTCCTCGACGCCCTGACCGAGGACCGAACGACGCTCACGCAGGCGGACCTCATCGACGCCATCGAGGACTTCGAGGAGCGGGACAACCTCAAGAACATGGACATGATCGAGGGCGACGCCGACGCGCTGGTGGCCGGCGACGAGGCGGCCTCCGACGGGGGCCACGCCCACGATCACGATCACGACCACGACCACGACTGACCGAGGGGTTTAGGCCGCCGCCACCCGTGAATCGTGACGATGGAGGTCACGCTGCTGGGAACCGGCGACACGACGGGAACGCCGACGCCGAACTGCGGCTGTGACACCTGCCGGACGGCCGTCGAGCGCGGCGTCGAACGGTCCCGCTTTTCGGTCCACGTCCACAACGAGCGGACCGGCGGGTCGCTGCTCGTCGACGCCAGCCCCGACTTCCGCCGGCAGTTCCTCGCACACGATGTCGCACTGCCGGATGCGGTCTGCATCAGCCACATCCACTTCGACCACCTGGACGGCCTCGGCAACGCCTACCGGCTGCTCGACCGTCTGCCGGTGTTCGCGCCGGACGAGACCGACCCCGAGACCGGCGAGAGCGTCGCCGAGACCGTCGCCGACGGCTACGACTACCTCGACGCCGTGACCGTCCGGCCGACGGCGCCGTTCGAGGCCGTCGAGACCTGCGGGTTCGAGGTGACGTTCGTACCGGTCGAACACCCGCCGCTGGTCTGCTACGGCCTGCGGATCGAAGAGCCCGAAACCGGCGCGACGCTGGCGCTGTCCGGTGACACCAGCTACGCCATCCCGGACCGCTCGCGGGACGTCCTCCGGGGAGCGGACCTGCTTTTGATCGACGGCATCGTCCCCGCCAAGCACTGCGAGTACCACCCCCTCGGCGGCGCACACCCCGACGAGGCGGGCACATACCGGACGTTCGGCACCAAACACATGACCATCGAGGGCGCCCGCGCGCTGGCGGCGGACCTGTCGCCGGCCGATCACCGACTGGTCCACCTGTCGCATTTCATCCCGGCCGGGGAGGCCTTCGACGATGACATGGCCGTCGACGGCGAGCGGTTCTCGCTGTAGGCGGTCACTCGCCGGTGTCGCCGGCGAAGCGGTCCAGCCCCGTCTGCCGGCGACCGGCGCCGGCGGGGTCGGGGTCCCACTCGGTCCGCTCGGCGCGTGCCGCCTCGGGGTCGGCCGCCGGCGGGTCGGCCGACTCGTACCCGCCGCAGTCCGGGCCGCACTCCCGGGCCGGGTCGACGAACCGGCCCTTCCACGCGCAGTACGGCAGCGCGTCGTCCGGCCGGAACGGCGGGCCTTCGGCCTCGACGCGCTCGCAGGCCGGCAGTGACGACGGCCGCCACCCCTTGCCGTAGGCCCGCTCGGCGACCCGTCGCCGCAGGCGGGCCTTCTCGTCGGCGTCGACCGGCTCGACGTCGACGCGGGTAGGCCGTTCTTCCAGCACCGCCAGCCCGGGGTCGTCGGTCGGCAGCGGCGCCGCCGCCCGGACGACCTCGACGTCGCCGGTCTCGGGGTCGAACCGCCAGACGCCGACCGGCTCCGGTAGCCGGTTGAGGTGGGCGCCGGTGACGTACGACGCCGTCACCAGCACCACCTCGTCGAACAGGCCCAAGGAGACGTCCTTCCGGAGCTGGAGCCGCAGGTCGCCCGGCCGGTCGAGGTCGGGCTTGTTCTCGAAGGCGCGCAGGCCGTCAAACCAGTTGGGATACCGGACGGCCTGCCGGACGTACCGGCGGCCGTTGCGGCGCTCGACCTCGAGGAAGCCGGCCTCGACGGCGCGGTCGACGACCGACCGGGCCCGCTCCGGCGGCAGGTCGACGACGTCCCGCCAGTGCCGCGCCCGGCCGACGCCGACGTCGCCCTCGACGACCGCCGGCGGAACGGTCTCGGCGGCCATGGCGACCCGCTCGTCGAAGGCCGGCCCCGGACGAACCTCGACGACGTCGACCACGCGGGAGTGGGAGCCGAGCTGGCGGGCGACGACGCCGTCGCTGTCGGCCTCGATGGCGGCACACACCGCGAGCTCGAAGGCGAACTCACGCACGACTCCGGGTAGGGGACGCTCGGTGAAAAAGCGGTCGACCCCCGGCGAATAATAGCTCGGCCGAAATCCGCTCGTGTAACCGCTGCGTCAGGTCGAGCGTCGGCCCGACCTCCCGGAGGTCGGAGACGACGGCGTCGGGGGCGCCCGCGAAGTCGTCCCAGGGGACCGTCCCGCGGTCGAGCCAGACGCCGGTCATGCCGGCGTGGCTCGCGCCGAGGACGTCGTAGAACAGCGCGCTGACGTGGGCGATGCGGTCGATCGGCGTCCCGGTCCGGGCGGCGGCGTGGCGGTACAGTTCGGTCGCCGGCTTGAACGTCTCGACCTCGTCGGCGCTGATGATGTCCGCGAGGTGCCCGCCGATGCCGGCGTGGTCGACCATCGACGTCAGCATCTCGGGGTTGCCGTTCGAGAGGACGTACACGTCGACGCCGGCCTCTTTGAGTGCGCGAAGGCCCGCCTCGACGTCCTCGAAGACGGCCAGTTCGTGGTACGTCTTGAGCACGGCCTCGCGCTCGCTCTCCGGCAGGTCGACGCCGTGAGCGGCGAGGGCGTGCTCCAGCGCCGCCCGGTTCAGCGCGTAGAAGGTGTCGTAGGCGTCGATTTCGTCGGCGACGGTCGTGTACAGCAATGACCGGGAGCGCCAGTGATTCGAGACCGGTTCGGGGTCGTCGACGACGTCGGAAAGGGCCGATTCGACGGCGGCGACGTCGACGAGCGTGCTGTAGGAGTCGATGGTGACTGTCTCGGGGGGCATACGACGGGGTTGGGCCGCCAGCGGCTTATCGGTGGGGACGGGTCCGCTCCCGTCGGCGGCGGGTCCGCGAGGCGGCGAGGCGACGGCCTCGCGGCGGCGCGACGACACGGAAAAAGCGGAAGCGTTATCACCGCCACGGCAGGATTTACACGTCATTACTACATGACGACGAATCACCGACAACCGGAGGTGAACATCGGACTGGTGGGCCACGTCGACCACGGGAAGACGACGCTGGTGCGGGCGCTCTCGGGCGAATGGACCGACCAGCACTCCGAGGAGATGAAACGCGGCATCTCCATCCGCCTCGGGTACGCCGACGCGACGTTCCGGGAGTGTCCGGACGTCGAGGAGCCGGAGCGGTACACCGTCGACGAGGAGTGTCCGGACGGCTCCGAGAGCGAGCATCTCCGGACGGTGTCGTTCGTCGACGCGCCCGGCCACGAGACGCTGATGGCAACGATGCTGTCCGGCGCCGCCATCATGGACGGCGCGGTGCTGGTGGTCGGCGCCGACGAGCCGGTGCCGCAGGCACAGACCGAAGAGCACCTGATGGCGCTGGACATCATCGGCATCGACAACATCGTGATCGCCCAGAACAAGGTCGACCTCGTCGACCGCGAGCAGGCGATCCGCAACCACGAGCAGATTCAGGAGTTCGTCGAGGGGACCGTCGCCGAGGGGGCACCGGTCGTGCCGACGTCGGCCCAGCAGGGGGTCAACACGGATCTGCTCATCGGGACCGTCGAGGAGGAGATCCCGACCCCCGACAGGGACCCCGACGCCGACGCGCGACTGCAGGTCGCCCGGTCGTTCGACATCAACCGCCCGGGAACGACGTACGGCGACCTCACCGGCGGCGTCCTGGGCGGGTCGCTGTCGCGGGGCCGGCTCCACGAGGGCGACGAGATCGAGATCCGGCCCGGCCGGGAGATCGAGGAGGGCGGTTCCTCGGAGTACCACCCCGTCGAGACGACGGTCCGGTCGCTGCAGGCCGGCGACGGCTTCGTCGACGAGGTGACGCCGGGCGGGCTGCTCGGCGTCGGCACCGGCCTGGACCCCTCGCTGACGAAGGGCGACGCGCTGGCCGGCCAGGTCGCGGGCCCGCCGGGGAGCCTCCCGCCGACCCGGGAAGCGTTCACCATGGACGTGGAGCTGTTCGACCGCATCGTCGGCGAGGGCGACGTCGAGGCCATCTCGACCGGCGAGCCGCTGATGCTGACGGTCGGCACCGCGACGACGGTCGGCGCCGTCACCAGCGCCCGCGACGGCGAGTGCGAGGTGAACCTCAAGCGGCCGGTCTGTGCGGAGTCGGACGCCAAGATCGCCATCAACCGCCGGGTCGGGGCGCGCTGGCGGCTCATCGGCGTCGGGACACTGGAATGAGCGTCGTGTTCGACACGAACGCGCTGATGGCGCCCGTCGAGGTCGACGTCCGGGTGTTCGAGGAGCTGGACCGGCTGCTCGGGGAGTACGACCCGGTCGTCCCGCGGGCGGTGCTGGCGGAACTGGCGGAGCTGGCCGGCGGCAACGGCGAGGCGGCGACGGCCGCGAGCGTCGGACTGGACCTCGCGCGCCGGGAGTGCGACATCATCGAGCACGACGCCGACTACGCCGACGACGCGGTAGTGGAACTCGGCCGCACGGCCGACTACGCGGTCACCAGCGACATGCCGCTCAGAGAGCGGCTGCTGGCGGCGGACGTTCCCGTAATTAGTTTACGCAACGGAACCAAACTCGGACTCACCCAACCATAGCATGTACAAACGGGCACGACTCACGGATACGGTCGAGGTACCGCCGGAGCACCTCGCGGAGGTGTCGCCGGGGCTTGTCAAGCGACTGCTGCAGGACAAACTCGAGGGACAGATGGACGAGGACATCGGTAGCGTCGTCTCGGTGACGGAGGTCCACGACATCGGCGACGGGGCGGTACTGCCGAACCGACCGGGCGTCTACTACGAGGCGGAGTTCGACGCGGTCACCTTCGACCCACAGATGCAGGAGGTCGTCGACGGCGAGGTCGTCGAGGTGGTCAACTTCGGCGCCTTCGTCGGTATCGGCCCGGTCGACGGGCTGCTGCACGTCTCGCAGATCTCCGACGAGTACCTCGCCTACGACGAGGAAAACCAGCAGCTGGCCTCCCGGGACTCCAACCGCGTATTGAGCGTCGGCGACGCCGTCCGGGCTCGCATCGTCACCAAGAGCATCGACGAGCGGAACCCCCGGGACTCGAAGATCGGGCTCACCGCCAAACAGCCCGGCCTCGGCAAGCACGGCTGGCTCGAGACGGAACGACGGCGCCGCGAGGCGCAGGCGGGTGATTAGATGGCCGACCGACTCGTCTGCCGCGACTGTCACCGTGTGCTCGAGGTCAACGACGACGAGCAGTGTCCGGCCTGTGGGTCGAACTCGCTGAGCGAGGACTGGGCCGGCTACGTCGTCATCGCCCACCCCGAATCGAGCGAGATCGCCGAGGAGATGGAGGTCGCCGAGCCGGGCCGCTACGCGCTGAAGGTCCGGTAGGATGGCCGGCGCCGACCCCGACCCCGAGGTCGTCGCCGAACTCCCCGACGCCCTCCGAGGGGAGCTGAAGAAGCCACTGGGGCCGGTGTACACCGACGCCGAGACGCTGCTGGCGGACGCCGACGGCCCCATTGTCGCCGTCGGCGACATCGTCACCTACCACCTGCTGGAGGCCGACGCCCGACCCGACGCCGCCCTGGTGGACGGCCGAACGGAGCGAGAGCGCGTCGACCGCGAGGTCCGCGAGGCGGTCGCCGGGTTCGACGACCGTCTCGAGGCCGTGAACCCGGCGGCGACCCTCTCGACGACGCTGCTCGAGGCGCTCGGCGAGGCCGTCCGCCGTCCCGGCTCGGTCGTCGTCGCCGTCGACGGCGAGGAGGACCTCGCCGCGCTGCCGGCGGTGCTCGTCGCCCCCGACGGCGCCGCCGTCGTCTACGGCCAGCCCGGCGAGGGAATGGTCGGCGACTACGACCGGCTGACGGCCGTTCTCGGGGTCTGAGCCGCCGCGGGCGTGTCCCGGTCCGGCCCGCCGACGTACAGTTTCGTCCACTCGTGACCAGATATGTGTGGTCGTTCTTACGTTAATTTCAGTAGGAACGGTTTTGTACGATGGTACCGGGGATCCGAATTGTACTATGTTCGATTACGACGAAGACGGTGTGTCGCGGCGGTCGATACTGCGGTCGGCGGCGGCCGGGACGGCCGGGATGTCGCTGGTCGGGTCGGCGAGCGGCCAGGAGGTCGTCCCGGACGACCCGGCGCCGGGCCCGAACGTGACGTTCTTCGGCTACGACTGCGACCCGGACCGCGATGAGTTCTACACCGAGGTGTCCCGGGAGCCGACGCACGACTTCGGCGAGAGCGAGGTGATCGAACTCGACAGCGGCCGGGACGGCGAGAAGATACAGCTGGCGGTCACATGGCCGGCGCCGCTCGACGACGCCGAACCGAGCGACGACTACCCGGTCATCCTGCGGGCGACGCCGTACGTCAGCGACCTGCGGGGCTACACGGTCCGGGACTGCATCCGGACCCGGCGGCTGGCGGAGAACTACATCCAGCAGGGATACGCCGTCGCCGCGGTGGCCGTCCGCGGGACGGGCGGCTCCGGCGGCTGCATGGAACTCATGGGCCCCAACGAGCAGGCCGACATCGACCAGGCGGTGACGCGGCTCGGCAAGGACTCCAGGTCCAACGGTAACGTCGCCATCATCGGCCGTTCCTACGACGGGACGACGCCGTGGATGCCGGCCCGGAAGGGCAACCCGTACCTGGCGACGGTGGTGCCGTTCAGCGGCGTCCCGGACATCCACGAGCTGATGTACAAGCGCGGCTCTCCCGAGACCCGTGGCTACGCGATTCTCAACGGGCTGTACTACATCATCTCGCTGGCCGAACACGGCCCGAACTCCGGGACGGGCCTGCGGACGTACCTCTCGCGGGCGTCCTGTCCGGACAACCTACGACGGCAGCGTCCTGATGGTCCACGGCCTAGTCGACTGGAACGTCGACCCCTCGCAGGTGTACCCCTGGACGAAGTCCCTGCGGGCGGCCGGCATCAAGACCCACGTCTACTTCGGACAGTTCGACCACCGCTACCCCGACGACGGCCGCATCAAGAACGACGACGACGAGCTGACGGCGGCGTTCAACCCCGACTGGGCGGACTTCCTGCTGAAGTGGTTCGAAAGCGAGCTGAAGGGTCGTGACCCCGCGGCGATCGACGACGTGATTCCGGACGAGACGGACGATTCGACCCCGACGGACCCCTTCGCGGCGCGGGTCAACGCCCAGAGCTCGGACGGCAACTGGTATACGGCCGACGAGTGGCCGCCCGAGGAGGCCGAGCCGACGAAGCTGTACTTCGGGACGGACGGCGACCTGCGAACGGAGCCGAGCGAGGAGACCGGCCAGGAGACCGTCTACGTCGACCCCACCCAGTCGTACAACCCACAGCCCGGCTGTGACGCCTGCGTCACCGTCGAGTCCGAGCCGTTCGACGAGGACCTCCGCTTTGCGGGCGAACCGGTCGTGGAGGTCGCCGTGACGCCCACCGGCCCGACCAACCACCTCACGGCGCACGTCTACGCGGTCGACGAGAACGGCGACACCGACCGGCTCGGCTGGGGTCAGGTCGACCTCCGGTACGCCCAGGACCGCGACGACGCCGGCACGGTCGTCCCCGGCGAGGAACTCGACGTCCGGCTGCCCGTCGAGCCGCTCGACGCGGCCGTCGAGACGGGTCAGCGGCTCGCGGTCGTCCTCAGCCAGGGCACCGCGGCCGGCCGGGTCGAGTCGCCGACGCCAACGCCGGTCGAAGTCGAGACCGGCGGCGACAACGGCCTGGTGCTGCGCGCCTGGGGCGCTGACCTGCCGTCGCCGGAGACGGTTCTCGCCGGCACCCGCTCGACGGGCGCCTCCGCCTATACCGCCGGTCAGACCAGCCGCCAGCTGGTCGAGGTCAGCACGCCCGAGACCGGCGCGGTCGAGGACGTCGTCCCTGCCTCCTGGATGGTCTCCGTCGAGGACAATCCCGACGTCACCGAGGTCCGCGAAGAGGACGGCGTCAAGCGTGTCGTCTTCGCCGAGAAGGCGGCCGCCGGCGAGACGACCATCTACGAGTACTTCGCCGAGGTTCCGACGAGCGCCGACGGGACTGGCTACTACCAGTTCGGCCCGGCGGAGATTCTGCTCGAGGAGCGGACCGAGGTCCCCGGCACCGGCGGCGAGGCGTTCGTCGTCGGCGCCGAGACCTGAGCCGGCCGCTCCGCCGTCGGGTTCGGCTCGATCGTTACCCCTGCGAGACGTATCGCGTCGTACCGTCGGCTGGCCTGTTCGACGAAATTCACGCGTGCTCCAGTCGAATGAAGATTTTTACTGTTCGGGATTTAGCCCGAGTCATGCAACTGAGACTCCGGGGTGAGATAGAATCCGCGTTCAGATACACGTTCGCCACCACGATGGTATTCCTGTTCGCATTCGATATAAGTGAGGTGTACCTCGATCCGCTCGTCACCTACAACACGTTCGTATATGAGGTATTGGTCGAGACTCTCATCGTCGTCGTGAGTATCTACGTATGGTCCGTCGTCCTCGGGAATGCGTACAATCTGACGGCGTCTTCGCGGCGCCCGGAGGGTGGGTGAAATCGCCGGCCGGACGGCTCGATATCCCGCAGAGCCACCCGTCGGGTGTCGCCGGAACCTGGGACCGGTGCCTTCGTGATGAGATGGAGCGGTACGGCCGACGCCCTACCGGCCCGAGAGTAGTCCGCTCCGGGGTGACCGTGACCGAGGGCGACGCCGTCGTCGGCGCCGAGACCCGGCCGAACCGCTCGCTTCGAAATTCTTTTCAGTGTTTCGCGGGAACCAGCGGGTAACGTAACCATGGACGTCGAAATCATCGAGGAGGACGAGAACCCGATGCTGCACCGGACGGACGTCCGGTTTCAGCTGACCCACGAGGAGGCGACGCCGTCCCGGCTGTCGGTGCGAGACTCGCTGGCCGCGACTATGAACAAGGACGCCGACGAGGTCGTCGTCCACGAGCTCGACACCAAATACGGGATGCGGAAGACGATCGGCTACGCGAAGGTCTACGACAGCGCCGAGGACGCGATGGACGTCGAGCAGGAGCACATGCTCGATGGCAGATGCGGCTACACCGAATTCGAGTAGGGCCGTGACCCGCGTGCTCGGTCTCGAGGGGACCGCCTGGTGCGCCAGCGCGGCCGTCTTCGACGCCGAGACCGACGACGTTCTCGTCGAGTCCGACGCCTACACGCCGCCGAGCGGCGGCATCAACCCGCGCGAGGCCGCCGAGCACATGCGCGAGGCGGTGCCGGCCGTCCTTGAGACGACGCTCACGACCGTCCGCAAGCGGTACGGCGACCCGGCGACCGAACTGGACGCCGTCGCCTTCTCCCGCGGACCGGGGCTGGGGCCGTGTCTCCGGGTGGTCGCGACCGCCGCCCGGGCGCTGGCCGGCTCGCTGGAGCTGCCGCTGGTCGGCGCCAACCACATGATCGCCCACCTGGAGATCGGTCGCCGCCGGTCGGGGTTCGAGACACCGGTCTGTCTGAACGCCTCCGGCGCCAACGCCCACGTCCTCGGCTACCACGACGGCCGTTACCGGGTGCTCGGCGAGACGATGGACACCGGCGTCGGCAACGCCATCGACAAGTTCACCCGCCACCTCGGCTGGTCGCATCCCGGCGGCCCGAAGGTCGAACGGCGGGCCCGCGACGGCGACTACGTCGAACTACCGTACGTCGTCAAGGGGATGGATTTCTCGTTCGCCGGCATCACCTCCGCCGCGAAGCAGGCCGTCGACGACGGAACGTCCGTCGCGGACGTCTGTCGCAGTCTCGAGGAGACGATGTTCGGGATGCTGACGGAGGTCGGCGAGCGGGCGCTGTCGCTGACCGGCGCCGACGAGCTCGTACTGGGCGGCGGCGTCGGACAGAACGACCGCCTTCGCGGGATGCTGGCGACGATGTGCGAGGCCCGCGGCGCCGACTTTCACGCCCCCGAGCCACGGTTCCTCCGGGACAACGCCGGCATGATCGCGGTGCTCGGCGCGCGGATGTACGAGGCCGGCGACACGCTCGCGACCGCCGACTCCGCGGTGCGGCCGGACTACCGCCCCGACCAGGTGCCGGTGACGTGGCGGGACGGCGGCTCCGTCGCCGCGCCCGTCGCCGACGACGAGCGGGCCCGCGGCGCCGAGGCCGTCGTCGACCTGGAGCCGCCGACGGCGACGAAGCGCCGGCTCGCGAAGGCCTACCGCCGCGAGGAGCTGGGCGAGCGGCTCCGGCGCCGACGGACGCGCGCGGAGGCCCGACTGACCAGCGAGGCCCGACGGCTCGGCGTGCCGACGCCCGTTATCCGCGACGTGGACCCGCCGGAGGGGCGACTCACCCTCGAGTACGTCGGCGCGGCGGACCTGCGGGACGCGCTGACCGAACCGCGGGTCCAGGCGGTCGGCCGCCATCTCGCGCGCTGTCACGAGGGCGGCTTCGTCCACGGCGACCCGACGCCGCGCAACGTCCGGGTCGGAGGCAGCGACGACCGGGTCTACCTCATCGACTTCGGCCTGGGCTACTACACGGACGACGTCGAGGACTACGCGATGGACCTCCACGTCTTCGAGGGCGCGCTGGGCGGGACGGCCGACGACACGGCGGCGCTCTTGGACGCCTTCGAAGCGGCCTATCACGAGGCGGGCGAGGCGCAGGTCGTAGCGCAGCTGCGGGAGATAGAGGGGCGCGGCCGGTACCGGTAATGTGGCTCGGCAACGTTGGCGCCGTCCTGGTCGGTGTATGCGAGTGGCCAGCCACCGAAAGCCCTCACGGCGCTCACCCTTTCGATGTCTCGATACCCAACCCCGTACCCGAACACGGCCCGACCGCTCGATGGTGTTCGAATACTGACCATCCGGTGGGTCCGTTTCTACCGGCTGACCGGCCGAACCCTGGCGGACTGAACCGGCGAGAGTGCCGAGGACTTTCTATATTCCTGAATCCCCATGACACCGCCGACCGCCCGGAGCGTGTCTTCGAAAATGCTGGTGTCCGACGGTGGAATACCAGGCCCTGCAATCGGAACAGTGGAAGGTATCCGACCATGTCGGCTTCATCCCACCCCTGACCGGGTGGGTTCTCGCTTCGCATCATCTATAAGTCCCGCCCCACCGTACGGCCGCATATGTCCGATAAGCCGCAGTCCGGCGAGCTGTTCGGTATCCCGTACAACTTCCAGAAGCCCTCGCTCGGGCGGATGATGTCCTCGTACTGGCAGCCCGACGAGGGAATGTTGGTCGAGAAGCCGTTCGGCGTCGGCTACACGCTCAACCTGGCCAACTGGCGCTCCTGGATCGTTCTCGGGGTCGCCGGGGCGCTGTTCTACCAGCAGCAGCAGTCCAGCGAGGAGTTCGACGAGGAAAGCGACGACGACCCGGTCGAGGTCGTCGTCGACGACTAGCGAGAGTCCGAGCGAAGCGAGGACTCTCGGAGAGGCGAGCGGCGAGGGACGAGCCGGACCCGGCTTCCCGACCGCGCTCGAGCGCCGACAAGTCTCTATACCGTTCAGCACGGACCCGCTCACATGGAGAAGGTAAGCCTCGGGGAGGCGTTCGCGTCGTTCGACGAGCCGTGGAGTCCGCGGCTGGCGGGCGAACTCGACGGACAGGCGGTGAAACTCGCCAGGGCGGAGGGGAGTTCGTCCGGCACAGCCACGAAGACGCCGACGAACTGTTCTTCGTGCGGTCCGGCGAACTCCGCGTCGAGTTCCGCGAGGAGTCAGACGTGACGCTCCGAAAGGGGGAGTTCCTCGTCGTCCCGCGGGGCGTCGAATACCGGCCGGTCGCCGAGGAGCGAACGGAGGTACTGCTGTTCGAGCCGCGCGGGACGACCGACACCGGCGACGCCGAGACCGACCGGACGGCGGACGTCGAGCGACCGGAGTAACCGCGGGCCGCGCGTATCGGACCTTTTAGTGCGGCCGGCCCCGAACCGACGCGCATGTACGACGGTCTGAAGGGGTTCCGCGATTTCTACCCCGGCGAGATGTCGGCCCGGCGGGAGGTCATCGACACGCTGGAGGAGACGGCCCGGCGGTACGGCTTCCGCGAGGTCGGCACGCCCGCCATGGAGCGGACGCGGATGTACGTCGACAAGTCCGGCGAGGAGATCGTCGAGGAACTGTACGCCTTCGAGGACAGGGGCGACCGGGAGGTGTCGCTGACGCCGGAGCTGACGCCGACGGTCGCCCGGATGGTCGTCGCCCGCCAGGGGGCGCTCGCGCGGCCGATCAAGTGGTTCTCGACGCGACCGTTCTGGCGGTACGAGCAGGTCCAGCAGGGTCGCTTCCGGGAGTTCTACCAGACGAACGTCGACATCTTCGGGTCGGCGGAGCCGGAGGCCGACGCCGAGATTCTCTCCTTTGCGGCCGGCGCGCTGACGGCGCTGGGGCTGACGGGCGATGACTTCGAGTTCCGCGTCTCCCATCGGGACATCCTCGGGGGGCTGCTCGAGTCGCTGGACGGCGACGTCGACGTCGAGGCGGCCATCCGAGCGGTCGATAAAAGCGAGAAGATCGACGACGAGGCATACCACGACCTGCTGGTCGAGGCGGGGCTGGACCCCGCCGAGGCGGAGGCCGTCAACGACGTGCTGGCGGCGGACGACCTCGACGAGCTGGTCGCCTTCGCCGGCACCGACCGCGTCGAGAGCGCCGTCGAGAACCTCCAGGCGGTGCTCGCCGCCGCCGAGGACTTCGGCGCCGGCGACTACTGCGAGGTGTCGCTGTCGACGGCTCGGGGGCTGGACTACTACACCGGCGTCGTCTTCGAGTGCTTCGACTCGACGGGGGAGGTGTCGCGGTCGGTCTTCGGCGGCGGCCGCTACGACGACCTCATCGAATCTTTCGGCGGCGAGCCGACGCCGGCCGTCGGCGTCGCACCAGGACTGGCGCCGCTGTCGCTGCTCTGTCAGCGGGCCGGCGTCTGGCCCGAGGAGGCGACGACGACCGACTACTACGTGCTGACGGTCGGCGACACGCGGGCGGAGGCCGCCGAGATCACCCGTCGGTTGCGCGAACTGGGTCACGTCGTCGAGACGGACCTCACGACCCGCGGCTTCGGGGACCAACTGTCGTACGCCGACGGCATCGACGCCGAGACGGTCGTCGTGGTCGGCGAGCAGGACCTCGCCGACGACGCGGTCACGGTCAAGGACATGGAATCGGGCAACCAGACGCAGGTTCCCCTCTCGGAGTTCCCCCCGGAGTCGGGCCGGCCGACTTACGATGACTACGCCTGATACGGACTGGTGTCCGTCATTTCCACAGGATATTTACCGGTGCTGGGAGTTCTTCCGGACGAAATGACGGTTCTGTCACCCGAGGACGAGGGCAAGTTCCTGATGGACGCCGAAGCCGAGCAGATCGGCATCGTCACCGAGGTCGACCCCGAGGAGCAGGTCGCCTACGTCGACCCCGACCCCAACGTCTCGGAGGCGATACTCCAGGGGCTCGGGTTCGGCGACGCCGACAGCGACGACATCGAGGTGCCGGCCGGGGCCGTCGAGACGGTGACGGACTCCGAGATTCGGGTCGCGCGGGACCTGTGATAAGCTGCCCCGGGGGGTAGCCCGCGGTATGCGCGCCTTCCGGCTGGCCTACGACGGCACCGGCTACCGCGGCTTCCAGCGCCAGCCCCACGGCGAGACAGTCGAGGACGCCCTCCTCGCGGCGCTCGGCGCGCTGGACGTCGCCGACGGGCCGCCGCCGGGGTACGCGGCCGCGGGCCGGACGGACGCCGGCGTCTCCGCGCGGGCGCAGACGGTCGCCTTCGAGGCGCCCGACTGGCTCCAGCCGCGGGCGCTCAACGCCGAGCTCCCGGCCGATGTGCGGGCGTGGGCCGCCGCCGACGTCGCCGCGGACTTCCACGCTACTCACGACGCTGTCTCGCGGCGCTACCGGTACTTCCTGTTCGCGCCGGAGGCCGACGACGGGCGGGCCGCCGAGGCCTGCCGGCGGCTGTCCAGCCGCAACGATTTCCACAACCTCACGCCGGACGAGACCGGCACCGTCCGGGAGCTGACGGCGACCGCCGAGCGGGACGGACCGTTTTTCGTCGTCGACTGCCGGGCGGGCGGCTTCGCCCGCCAGCTGGTCCGGCGGCTGGTGTCGGTCGTCGGGGCCGTCGCTCGGGGGCGCCGCGACCCCGGATTCGTAGGCCGCGTGCTGGCCGCCGAGCCGCTCGACGGCCCCGATGGCGTCGCCCCGGTGGCGCCGGAGCCATTGGTACTGGTCGGGGTTCGATACCCGTCGGTCGAGTTCGACGTCGACGCCGAGGCCGCCGAGAGTGCCCGCGAGGTCTTCGGCGAGCGGCGGCGGCGACAGCTAGCCGGCGCGCGGGTGGCGGGAACGCTGTCGACGGCCGGGGAGGACCGGTGACGACGGGTTTAGGGACTCCGCGGTCGTACCGTGGGTCATGAGTTCGGTTCCCGAGCGGAGCGACGTCGCCGAGGAGTACACCTGGGACCTGACGGACCTGTTCGCCGACGACGAGGAGTGGGAGGCGGCCTACGCCGAGGTCGAGGAGCGACTCGAGGACCTGTCGGCCTACGAGGGCCGGGTCACCGAGGACGCCGAGACGCTGCAAGCGGTGCTGGAGCTGCGGGAGTCGATCATGCGTGACGTGGCGAACGTGGCGGCCTACGCCCGGATGCGGCGAGACGAGGACACGACGGACCAGCGGTACCAGGCGCTGACGGCCCGGGCGCAGTCGTTGTCGGCGGACGCCTCCAGTGCGGCCAGCTTTGTCGAGCCGGAGCTGCAGTCGGTCGACCGCGACCGGATCGACGAACTCGTCGACGCCAGTCCGGACCTCGCGGAGTACGATCACTACTTCGACGACGTCCTGCGGATGAAAGAGCACACCCGGTCGGCGGAGGTGGAGGCGCTGCTGGCGGACCTCGGTGAGGTGACCGGCGCTGCCGGCGAGGTGTACAACATGCTGACCAACGCCGACATCGAGTTCCCGTCGGTCGACGTCGACGGCGAGCCGCGGCGGGTCACGCTGTCGAACTTCACGACGCTGCAGAAACACCCCGACCGGGACGTCCGCCGGCAGGTGTACGAGGCGTTCTACGACGAGTGGGCCGAGTACCGCAACACCGTCGGGACGGCCTACGAGAACAGCGTCACCGCCGACCGGAAGCTGGCGCGGGCGCGCAACTACGAGACGGCCCGGGAAGCGGCGATGGACGGGCCGAACGTCCCCGTCGGGGTGTACGACACGCTGGTCGACACGGTCGAGGCGAACCTGGACGTCCTGCACCGCCACGCCGAGCTGAAGCGGGACCGTCTCGGCGTCGACGAGCTGCGAATGTGGGACCTCTACGCGCCGCTGTCGGGCGAGGAGGGGCCGGACCTCGATTACGACCGCGCGAAGGAACACGTCGTCGAGGCGATCGCACCGCTGGGAGAGGCCTACCGCGACCGGACGGTCGAGGGCCTCGAATCGCGGTGGGTCGACGTCTACGAGACGGCCAACAAACAGTCCGGCGCCTACAGCAGCGGCACCTACGACAGCCAGCCGTACATCCTGATGAACTACCAGGACGACGTCGCCTCGATGTACACGCTGGCCCACGAACTGGGCCACTCGATGCACTCGGAGCTGACGAGCGAGGCCCAGCCACACGTCTACTCCGGCTACGAGATATTCGTCGCGGAGGTGGCCTCGACGGTCAACGAGGCACTTTTGACCCACCACCTGCTGGAGACGGTCGACGACGAGTCGTTCCGGCGGGCCGTCCTCGACGAGTACCTCGAGCGGTTCCGGTCGACGCTGTTCCGGCAGACCATGTTCGCCTCCTTCGAGCACCGGGCCCACGAGCTATCGGCCGACGGCGAGGCGCTGACGCCGGACCGACTCGACGAGCTGTACCGCGGTATGAAGGCCGACTACTACGAGCCGGCGGTCGTCGACGACCGCATCGCCCGCGAGTGGATGCGCATCCCGCACTTCTACCGGGCGTACTACGTCTACCAGTACGCGACGGGCATCAGCGCGGCCGTCGCGGTCGTCGACCGCATCCTCGAGGAGGGCGAGCCCGCGGCGGCCGACTACCGGGAGTTCCTCCGGTCGGGATCGCGGGCCTACCCGCTGGAGCTGCTGGAGACGGCCGGCATCGACATGTCGACGCCGGAGCCGGTCGAGGCCGCCATCGGGACGTACGACGAGATGGTCGGAGAGTACGAGTCGCTGGGCGAGTAGCGCGGTCTCTCCGCCGGTTCCGCCGGCTCGTCGAGGTCACGATTCGACCGCCGACGGCGCCGTCCACGCGGCGCGAGGGTTTCCCGCACCCAAAGCCACTTTTAATCTCCAGCGCCTACGATCGGTAGTTCATGTCGCATAGCCCCTCCCTTCCTGACCGTCCCACGCTTGAATTAGATCCGGAGATGTCCGAGTCCGAACGGCTGAACGCGCTCCGCGAACACTACCTTGAGGTGTCGCAGGTCCACGAGGAGCTGACCGATCAGCTCGACGCGGCCCGCGATCGCCAGTCGGAGCTCCGTAGCGAGGTCGACGACCTACAGGAGGAAAACGAGGCGCTGAAGACGTCGTCGCTGTATCTCGCCACCGTCGAGGAGCTGACCGACGACCAGGTGCTGTTGAAGCAGCACGGCAACAACCAGGAGGTGCTGACCGAGGTCTCCCCGCGGCTGTACGACCGACTCGAGGCCGGCGACCGGGTGGCGATCAACGACTCCTTCGCCATCCAGACGGTGCTGGACGCCGAGACGGACGCCCGGGCGCAGGCGATGGAGGTCTCCGCCGAGCCCGACATCGAGTACGGCGACATCGGGGGGCTGGAGAGCCAGATCCAAGAGGTCCGGGAGGCCGTCGAGGACCCGCTGACCAACCCCGGGAAGTTCGAGACGGTCGGCGTCGAGCCGCCGACGGGCGTGCTGCTGTACGGTCCGCCGGGGACGGGCAAGACGATGATGGCCAAGGCCGTCGCCAACCAGACCGACGCCACCTTCATCAAGATGGCCGGCTCGGAGCTGGTCCAGAAGTTCATCGGCGAGGGCGCACGCCTGGTGCGCGACCTGTTCGAGCTGGCCGCCGAACGCGAACCGGCCATCCTCTTCATCGACGAGATCGACGCCATCGCCTCCAAGCGGACGGAGTCGAAGACCTCCGGCGACGCCGAGGTCCAGCGGACGATGATGCAGCTGCTGTCGGAGATGGACGGCTTCGACCAGCGGGGCGACGTCTCCATCATCGCGGCGACCAACCGCTTCGACATGCTCGACCGGGCCATCCTCCGGCCGGGCCGCTTCGACCGCCTCATCGAGGTGCCCGACCCCGACGCCGAGGGCCGGGAGAAGATCCTCGACATCCACACCGCC
>PXRZ01000078.1 GCA_003022945.1 Halobacteriales archaeon QS_8_69_73
CTGGGGCTGATCAGCCAGGACCAGTTCAACACCCGCGAGCTCCACGAGGTGTACGAGATGTGTCTCAACATCGACGAGACCCTCGCGGAGGCGCTGGACACCTGGGAGACGGTCGGCCAGGCCCGCACGGAGCTGGTCGGTGACCAGCAGTTCGACCCGCTGCTGTTCGGCGTCGTCCCCGAGAGTGCCTTCGACTACGCGACCATCTACGACACCATCGGCTACACCGTCTCCGGCGCGTTCCTCGACTGGATGGCCCACCCCGAGCCGGTCGGGCTGGACATGACGACGCTGGACTTCGAGATGTCGTTCAACCACATCACCGGCGGGAACGTCTACAACCCCGAGCTGTTCGAGCGGGAGGTGACGGGCTACCGGGCGACCATCCGGACCATCGTCGACTTCGCGGTCAACAACACCGAGACGCCGAACACCTCGGAGAACTTCTTTACCAGCACCGAGGCCGGCGGCGACTCCGTCGCCTACGTTACGACGGGCGCGGTCGGCAGCGGCGACGACGCCCTGCGACGGACCGACGACCAGCTCGACCTCGACGACGGAACGGAGTTCTACGAGACCGAAGAGTCGATGGAGTTGACCGCCGAGGAGACGGCGTACAGCTTCGACGTCGAGCGGACCGACCTCCACAGCATGGGCATCCACCTCCACGGCCAGGGGGTCCTCGCCGACCTCGAGCTCGTCTCGCCGGACGGCGAGGTCGTCCGCTCCTTCGAGGGCGTCACCGAGGAGCGCGTCGGCGGCAAGTGCTGCGGGCTGCCGGAGTTCACCGTCTCCGAGCCCCAGCCCGGCACCTGGACGCTCCGGGCGGACAGCTACGACGACGCAAGCCAGGTCGTCGAGATGCAGCGGTGGACGCTGGCCGCCCAGGGCAGCCCCGATCCGACGCAGGCCTGGGGCGGCGAGGGCTACGAGCAGGCCGGCTACGACGTGACGCCGTTCGAGTTCTTCCGGGACTACGAGAGCGCCGAGAAGCGCGGCAACCTGCGGAACTTCATCGAGAACGGCAGCGTCGACGCCGTCACCGTCGACGACGTGAAGGCCGGCGCTCTCTCCAACTACGAGCACGCCGTCCTCGTCCACGACTACGTCTCGCCGACCGAACGCATCTCGGAGGGCGTCACCGACAACCAGAAGGCCGGCGTCACCGGCGGCGTCACCGACGCCGGGTACGTCGGCGCGCTCGACGACTTCGTCGACGCGGGCGGTAACCTCGTCGTCACCGACACGGGAACGTACGTCCTCTCGGAGATGGACAACGACCTGGTCGACGGGTCGGCCATCAGCCGCGAGGACGACATCGAGCGGCAGACCCTCGACGTGGCGCGGTTCACGTCGAAGAACCTCGATCACCCGCTGTTCGACGACAGCGTCCGAGAGATCCAAAACCAGCTGTGGAAGGTCCAGCCGCTCGGCTACCAGGTCGACGGCTCGGCGCCGATGGACCTCCTCGACGAGAGCGCCCTCGCGGCGGCGTCCGGCGACAGCGCCGCCTCCGTCGCCGCCCGGACGGACGGTCGGGTGGCGGCCGCGTCGGTCACGCCCGACGGGACGACCGACACCGGAATCCACTACATCTCCTCGCTGCTGCCGCCGGCGACGCAGGCCAACCTCCACCCGTTCGGCCTGCAGAACTACACCGTCACGTTCCTGGGCAACATCATGCTCACGTCGGCGCTGGGGTTCACGCAGGTCCGCGACACCGGCGAGACGACCCACGGTGTTCACCGGCGGCCAGACCAACCGCG
Source organism: Halobacteriales archaeon QS_8_69_73 (assembly GCA_003022945.1). GTDB lineage: Archaea > Halobacteriota > Halobacteria > Halobacteriales > Haloarculaceae > Natronomonas. The sequence goes on from PXRZ01000078.1 coordinate 1,767, forward strand.
TCGAGATCACCGTCTCGGAACTCGGCGGCGACGTCGAGTCCGACGACGAGGTCGCCATCACCGACGAGATACCGGACGGCTGGAGCGTCGAAGAAAAGTACGGCGACGCCGAAAGCGTCGACGGCACCACGGTCGACCTCGGCACCGTCACGCCGAGCGAGGTCGACGGCGACGGCACAGTCACCCGCCAGTACTTCGCCGATGCCCCCGAGGGCGCCGGCGAGTCCGGCGATTACACCTTCGGGCCGGCGGAGGCGAGCGTCACCATCGACGGCGAGGCGCTGACCGCCGAGGTCGCCGGCACTGAGACGGTCTACGTCGTCGGCGCCAGCACCGAACTGTAAACGACTGCGGTCCGCATCTTTTTTCGCCGCACCGTTCCACCGACGGATATGTCCGATCACGTCTTCGTCGTCGGCGGCACGCGGTTCATCGGCCGTCACACGGTCGCGGAGTTCCGCGAGGCCGGCTACGACGTGACGATCTTCAACCGCGGCACCCACGACGACCCCTTCGCAGACGACGACGGCGTCGACCGTCTTGAGGGCGACCGGACCGTCGAGGCGGACCTCCGGCGGGCGGCGCTGGACGTCGACCCCGACGTCGTCGTCGATTGCGTGGCCTACAAGCCCCGAGACGTCCACACCGCGACGGATATCTTCGCCGACGTCGACGCCTACGTGTACATCTCTTCGGGGGCGGCCTACGGCGCCGAGCGGATTCCCAAACGGGAGGACGAGACGCCGCTGTGTGACTGCTCGGCCGAGCAGGCCGTCGACGACTCCCCGGAGACGTACGGTCCGCGGAAGGCCGAGGGTGACCGGGCGGTGTTCGCCGCCGCCGACCGCGGCGTGAACGCGATGTCGGTCCGGCCGCCGGTCGTCTACGGGCCGCACGACTACACCGAGCGATTCGACTACTGGATCGACCGGGTCGAGGGCAACGACCGCGTCGTCGTTCCGGGCGACGGGACGAACCTCTGGCACCTCGTCTACGTCGAAGACGTCGCCACGGCCGTCCGGACGGTCGCCGAGGCGGGCCGACCGGGCGAGGCGTACAACGTCGGCGACGGCCACGCGCCGACGCTCGGCGAGTGGGTCGAACTGCTGGCCGACGCCTGCGGGACGACCGTCGAGTCGGTGTTCGCCAGCGAGCGGGAGCTGGGCGCCGTCGGCTGCTCCGCCGGGGAGTTCCCGCTGTACCGGGACCCGCCGCACCTGCTGTCGACGGCGAAGCTGCGGGCGCTGGGATGGGAGCCGACGGACCACGGGACGGCACTGTCGGCGACGGTGGCCGACCACCGCCGCTCCGACCGGACCGGCCGCGAGAACGGCCCCGACCGCGAGACCGAGCGGCGGCTGCTCGACGTCCTCGACACCGTCGAGTAACGTCGGCCGAGGGACGTGCCGAACTGGGAAAAACCCCCGTTCGACGTCCGTCGGCGGTCGACGGCTCGTATCTCGGTCAGATTTCCCGGCCGGGGGTGTTCTGCCCGTAGACCCGCTCGGCGAACAGCAGTGCCACGAGACCGAAGATGATCATCGCGTAGGAGACGGCCGCGTAGAGGGCATCGAGTTCGGTCGAGTACTCGCTGGTTCGGAAGATGATGGCCTTCCGGACCATCGCGATGACGCCGGTGTAGATGATGAGCCGGACGATGCGGCGCGTCTCGCTTTCCCTGACGTACGCCAGCACGGTCTGGTAGACCTCGATGATGATGAGCAACAGGAGCCCGGTGTCGATGAACCCGACGACGGTGTTCGGGTCCGTTATCGCCCCGCTTCGAATGGCGAGGGCGATCTGGAGCGACAGGTCGATAACGCCGATGGCAAACAGCAGCGCGAACACCGAGGCCGCGGCCAGCTCGACCCCGTGGACGAACCGGTCGGCGAGTCTGGAGTAACGCTCGACGAGCGTCGACGACGAGTCGTTCCCGGTCGTTGGGGATGCCGGTGGGGTGGTCGAACGGTCTTCGCTCATCGGTTCGACGGAGCCCGGCCGAGGTCCGCGTGTCTGGCCGTCGCTGGTCGGAGACGAACGTAATAACGTTGCATTACTCTACGACGGATTACATATCCGAATAGTATAAACCTCGGGATACGGGCATCCCCGCGACGCCGTGCGGCTCGGTTACGAGGAGGTAGGTGCTTCGACGGCGATGACGGCGTTTTCGACCGCTCCCTCCCGCTTTCGTTCGCACCGCGGCTCCCTGCGGTCACCGGCAGAGCGACGCTCTGCCGAGCCCTCGCTTCACTCGCGTGTCGTCGCTCCGCCTCGAGGTTTCCTTCCCTCCACTCGTCCGGCCTCGCTGCGCTCGCGTGTCGTCGCTCTCCGTGTCGCTCCTCCCGCTCGCTTCTTGACGAGGCCTCCTTCGCTCCACTCGTTCGGCCTCGCCCCGCGAGCGGTCGGCCCCATCCGAGGTCCCGCCCGGCGCCGGCCGACTGGCCGGCTCTCGCTCGAACAGGGCCGCCGCAGGCCAAACGTTTAGTCGTCCCCTCGCACAGAGCAGCTATGTTCGGGAAGTCGAAGTGGATCCGCCTGCCCCGGAGCGTCGTGCTGGGGCACGGCGTCCTCGACCGGACCGTCGAGGCCGTCGACGAGCTGTATCTCGACGGGCGGCCGCTCATCGTCACCAGCCCGACGCCGCGGAAGCTGGCCGGCGATCGGCTGGTGGCGGCCTTCGAGGCAGCGGGCGCCGACCCCGCGGTCGTCACCGTCGAGACGGCGACGTTCGGCGCCGTCGAGGAGGTGCTGGAGACGGCCGCGTCGGTCGACGCCGGCTTCCTCATCGGACTCGGCGGCGGCAAGCCGATCGACATCGCGAAAATGGCCGCCGACGAGCGCGACTGCGGCTTCGTCTCCGTGCCGACCGCCGCCAGCCACGACGGCATCGTTTCCGGCCGCGGCTCCGTCCCCGACGGCGACACCCGCCACTCCGTCGCCGCGGACCCGCCGCTCGCCGTCGTCGCCGACACCGAGCTCATCGCCGCGGCGCCCTGGCGGCTGACGACGGCCGGCTGTGCCGACATCGTCTCCAACTACACCGCCGTCAAGGACTGGCAGCTGGCCCACCGGCTGAAGAACGTCCGGTACAGCGAGTACGCCGGCGCGCTGTCGCAGATGACCGCCGAGCTGCTGGTCGACCGCGGACCGAATCGCACCCGGCGAGGCGCTGCACGGCCACCAAGTCGGCGTCGCCGCGGTCGTCACCGAGTACCTCCACACCGGCGAGAGCGGCGACTGGCGGCGTATCCGGGACGCGCTGGCCGACATCGGCGCCCCGACGACCGCCGCCGAACTCGGGGTCGACGGCGAGCGGTTCGTCGAAGCGATGACCTCCGCCCACGAGATCCGGGACCGCTACACCATCCTCGGCGACGGCATCGACGAGTCGGCGGCCGTCGAGGCGGCGACCGTCACCGGCGTCCTCGAGTGACCCGCTCCGTCAGGTCGAAAAGGGCGGCCGCCCTCTCCGCCTGCATGGGAACGGCGCTGGACTCCCGCGAGGCACAGGCCGCCGAGGTGCTGGACCGGCTGTACGAGACGTACCCCGAACCGGAGATATCGCTGCGCTTCGACTCGCGGCTGGAACTGCTGATCGCCGTCGTACTGTCGGCGCAGTGCACCGACGAGCGGGTCAACTCCGTGACGGCCGACCTCTTCGAGAAGTACGACGGCGCCGAGGCGTACGCCGCCGCCGACCAGGAGGAGCTGGCCGGCGACATCGACTCCATCACCTATTACAACAACAAGGCGAGCTACATCAGGTCGGCCTGCGAGGACATCCTCGAGGAGCACGACGGCGCGGTGCCGGACACGATGTCCGAACTGACGGGCCTGGCGGGCGTCGGCCGCAAGACCGCCAACGTCGTCCTCCAGCACGGCCACGAGGTCGTCGAAGGGGTCGTCGTCGACACGCACGTCCGGCGCATCTCCCGCCGGCTCGGGCTGACCGGCGCCGAACGGCCGGAGAACATCGAGCCGGAGCTGATGGAGCTCGTTCCCCGCGAGGACTGGAAGGAGCTGACCCACCTGTTCATCAGCCACGGTCGGGCGACCTGTACGGCCCGGAACCCCGACTGCGGGGACTGCGTTCTGGAGGACGTCTGTCCGTCCTCGAAGTTGGACGGCGGCGTCGACCTGGCGGACGGCGGCGAGTGGTGACCGTCGACCGTTACCGGAGCAGCAGCGTTCCGACGGCGACGACGGTCAGCGGCGTCAGCGACAGCGCGACGGCGTCGACGGTCGGCGACCGCGGCGCGAGGAACTCTCCCTGCCGGCGGGCGAACCGCGGGCGGGCGGCGATGGCGAGGTCGCCGCTGGAGAGCGACCCCCAGAACGACAGCGCCAGCAGGACCGGAACGACGAGCGGCGACTCCGGCGGGAGAACGGCGCCGACGGCCCACGCCGCCGCCAGCGCCAGCGCCAGCGGGGCCACGGCGACGGTCCGGATGACCGGCGTCGGAGTGTCGGCGTCGAGCGTCGCGTTCACCTTGGCCAGCGGCGCCGGGTCGCCGTCCCACGACGGGAGCAGGGTCACCTCCGTCTCGAGTCGGAACAGCCGCGCGAGCAGAGCGTGACCGAGTTCGTGCGGCAGGACGAGCGCCGCGATTGCCGACCGGACCGCCCGCTCGCGCGTGCCGACCATACCGTCATCTGCGGCCCGAACGGCTTCGACCGCTCGCCGCAGACGCCGGCGTCGGTCACCCACCGGGCGTCAGTTCCTCGAGTGTCACGGCGGCGGCGCCGGCGGCGAGGGCCGCGACCGACCGGCGGACCGCCGTACGAGGCTCCCGTTCGCGGACGGCGACGACCGCCGCCGTGGCGAGGCCGCCGGCACAGGCGCCGGCGAGATACGCGGCCGAGCGGAGTGGGTGCAGCGACATAGACGGCCGTTCGATGCCCGGACGGATACCGCCGTCGACCGGGGCGTTTAGAGGTACCGTAGGATGTACCGGCTCGCGCCGGTGAGAAAGGCGATCGTCCAGCAGCCGACGTAGCCGAAGACGCCGACGCGGAGCCGGCGGCGCCAGAACTGCATGTCGTCGCCGCCGATCTCCTCCAGCAGCACCTCCTCGTCGTACTCGCTGTAGAGGTCGTGTTCGTACTTCGCTCGGAAGATGCGGACGATACCGGTGAAGCCGAACCCGAGGAAGGCGTACGCCTGCAGGCCGAAGAAGGCGTGGACGGCGGCGAATCCGCCGAGCTGGTCGGACGATGAATCGCAGGTGGTAGGTGAGGACGCCCCAGGTCACCCGCTCGGCGTCGATCATGATCCAGGCGCCGTACAGAAAGCAGGGGAAGCTGGCGGCCACGGCCACCAGTACGACGGTTGCGACCTGCGCGTCGGAGACCATCGCCGGACCGTACGGGGAGGCGCCGCTTCAGTGTGCCGTGTCCGCCCCGTTCAAAAGAGGTAAGCCGCCGACCGTCCTACGGCCGACGATGGCCGACAGCCGCGGTCCCGAGGGCGACGCCGACCCGTCGGAGACGGCCGAGGCTGACTCCGACTATGGCTCTGACTCTGGCTCCGGCTCTGGCGCCGAGACCGGGACCGGGACCGGGACCGCCGCCGACGACGGTGACGGGGACGACGGCGAGAAGGAGCTGTCGACGGAGGAGCTACGTGCCCGCGTCGAGGAGCAGTACGACTTCGAGGAGTTCGGCGCCGCGGAGATGGCCGAGATGTCGGTCGAGGAGTGGGAGGCGGTGTTCGACCCCGACTCGTGGCTCACCGGCGGTGGGCTGCTCGACCGCGTCGAGCGGGAGCTGCGGTCGAACGTCCGGCGGCGAGAGGTGTTCGCCGTCGTCGAGCGGGTCGGCGAGGGCGACGCCGACCGGGTGGTCGCCTACTCCGACGAGGGGTACGCGGTCGTCCGGCCGGACGGCACCGTCCGCGGAACCGGCACGATCCTCCGAGACATCGAGCCGATGGTCGCGCTCTGCTCGATGGAGTCCTACGACGTCCCGGAGGTCGGCGACGACGCCGGGCTCCCGCACCCCGACAGCGTCGAGTCGGGAAGCGGCGACTTCGGCAACCGGATGCTGCAGGTCGTCGCCGGCGCGACGGTGCTGTCGGGGGTCGGCTTCGTGTTGGTGTGGCTGGCGAGCGTCGTCGGCGCCGTCGACATCGGCTTCGCCGGCGCCATCGTCCTGACGCTCGGCTTTCTCTTCGTCGTGATGGGCGGATTCCTCTTTCTAACGGTCGCTAACGCCCGGCTGTCCGACCGGATGCGCGCCGAGCAGTACCGCGACCGGCTCCGGGCCGTCGGCGCCGGCAGCGACGACCGCCCCGACTTCCTGCCGGACGAGGCCTTCAAGGCCGGCGGCCGGCGCCTCGAAGAGGCCATGGAGCGGGTCCACCGCGAGGCGCTGGACGACGACGCCGACGAGCTTCCGAGCGACGGATGACGGCGGCGACGGCGGCGTCCGCACGACTGCCACCGCTGGGTTTAAAGCCCGACGGCTCCGACTTCCGCTGTATGAAACGTCGGGACTTCGTGCGTGCCGCCGGCGGTGCGACGGCGGCGGGTGCGGCCGTTGGCGCCGGGCAACCGGCGGCGGCAGCCAGCGGCGAGGAAGGCGGCGGTGGCGGCGGCGAGGGCGAAACCGTCCCCGCGTTCGGGTCCTTCCTCGACGACGCCAACGGGTACAGCGAGGACGGCATCGTCGATGCCCGCGGCGAGGACGCCGTGACGATCGAGGTCGGCGCCGGCGGGGGATTCGCCTTCGGCCCGGCGGCGATCTGGATTTCCCCCGGGACGACGGTCACCTGGGAGTGGACCGGCGAGGGCGGCGCCCACAACGTCGTCGCCAACGACGGCCCCGCCGGCCTCGACAGCGGCGACCCCGTCGAATCGGGCAGCTACGAGTACGAATTCACCGACGACGACGCCGGCATCACCACCTACTACTGCAGTCCTCACCAGAGCCAAGGCATGAAGGGTGCATCAGCGTGATGCTGATGATGTCGGTGTCGCTCGTGTTCACGTTCTTCACGCTGAAATACGGCGAATCGGCACATTCCAGCGGGGCTGACTGACCATGTCGGACAACAGCTACGGCGCGATCCATCGGTACGAACCGGCGCGGGAGAGCACGGTCGCGGCCATCACGATCGTCATCCTGTCGGTGGCACAGGTCGTGCTCGTCGGCGTGTTCACCTACGGGCTGACGGCCGGGTGGGCCGTCGGCACCTCCACGGGCTCGGAGGCCGGCAACGTGCTGCTCGGGTTGCTGCTCGCGGGCGTGTTCATCAACCTCGCGTTCATCCTACTGCTGTACCGCAAGGAGTTCCTCCCGGACGTGATGGTGGTGAAGAAGCGCCGCCGTAAGTGGGAGGACCTCTACGTCGAGGAAGACGACATGTACGGCGAAGAGATCACGGACGGGGCGGTCGACAAGTTGAAACGAGCCGTCTACCCGTACTACAAGCGATGAGCGGGGACAAGTACCCCAGCGAATCCGGCCGGCGACGGTTCGTGAAGGGCGTCGTCGGGAGCGCGGCGCTGTCCGGCGTCGGCGTCAGCGGCGCGGCGGCGGTGAACCTGACGACCCAGCCGTCCGGCGGCGGCGGCGGCCCCACCGAGTACGTCGGCCTCACACTCCAGGGCGGCCCCGCGCCCCGCGGGATGCCGTACATCCCGGTCGAAATCGACGACGCCGGCGACATCCGCGGCGTCTGGCCGGAAGCCGAGGAGGTCACCGAGGGCGGCACCACCTACCAGGTCGCCGAGACGGAGGTCGGCGGCCGGACCTACTCGACGGAGTGGTTCCAGTACTGCGGCCGCCAGAACGCCGAGGGCGTCCAGCCGGACACCGACGCCGAGAACTACTTCAAGTCCGTCGCGCCCGGCGACGCCGACTACGGGTGGCAGGCCGACGCGCTGTCGGAGGGCGACCGGCTCAACGTCGAGGACTTCGCCGACTACGAGGAGTGGGGCAACGAGGTCGGCTCCGACGGCGTCGGCAAGCCCGCCCAGACTACCTGGCGCTCGGAGGGCATCGACGGCCAGCTGCCGGTGACGGTCATCCGCAGCACATTGATCGAGGAGAAGGCCCAGCGGGACGACGAGGTCGGCGAGTGGTTCTCCGGGGCCTCCAGTCAGGGCATCATCGCGTATCTGAACGTCTGTACGCACTTCTGCTGCGTTCCCGGCTACAAGGTCAGCGAGAACGCCGCACAGTACGACATCGAAGACGGCATCTACTGTCAGTGCCACCAGTCGCAGTACGACCCGTTCAGCCCGACGTTCGGGACGTTCATCTCCCTTCCCAGACCATAATAATGAGCCTCGAACGCAAAGACGACTACGACCACGGAGCGTGGATGGAAAGCAAGGACCTCTCGCCGATCGAGGAGGTGTATCTGACGGCGCTCATCTGGCTCGACCGGCGGCTCCGCATCGTCGACTACCTGGAGCTGCTGGAGGACATGTACTACAAGACGAACCTCCAGATGCCGAAGAGCCACACCGAACAGTACAACCTCGACAACAAGTTCTGGTACTGGTATCCCCTGTACGCGCTGGGGTCGTTCAGTACCATCGCCTACGTCGTCGCCGCGATAAGCGGCGCGCTTTTGGGCTTCTACTACGCCCCGTCGACGCAGACGGTCGGCGGGGAGACCCTCCGGACGGTCGCGTACTCGAACGTCCTGTTCATCATGGGCGATCTGAACTTCGGACTGTTCCTCCGGAGCCTCCATCGGTGGTCCGCGCAGGTGATGACCGCCGCCGTGTTCCTGCACATGCTCCGGGTGTACTTCACGGGCGCGTACAAGGAACCGCGGGAGCTGAACTGGATCATCGGTATCGTCCTCATCTCGCTGACGATGGTGTTCGGCTACACGGGCTATCTGCTGCCGTGGAGCCAGCTCTCGTACTGGGCGGGCCAGATCGGCGTCGAGATGGCGCTGTCGATCCCGCTGATCGGCGAGTGGGTCGCCCAGCTCGTCTTCGGCGGCTTCACCCTCGGCGAGGCGACGCTGCAGCGGATGTACATCCTGCACGTCTTCCTGCTACCGTTCGTGGTGACCGGCCTCATCGCCGTCCACATCGGCATCGTCTGGATGCAGGGCATCGCGGAACCCCACTAACGATGAGCGAAAAAGAACCCGACACTGACGACAGTACCGAGCCACGGACCGACGGCATCTCCGAGCCGGAGGGCTCGGAGGCTCGTCGGGCCGTGCGAACGGACGGCGGGAGTGATGCACGGCCCGACGGCGGCGGCATCGTCCCGCAGGACGACCAGGCGCCGACCTGGTCCGAGCGGAAACAGCGCACCCAGGGGCTGTCGCGGCTCACTTACGAGTACTTCGAGCGCTCCCGCCGGGAGGACGAGGACCTCCGGCGGGCCTCCGACTACGTCGAACGGGACGTGCTGGCGTTTCCGACGTGGCCCCACGAGATGATCCGCAACCTGGCCATCACCTCCTTCTTTATCGGGGCGATGTTCTTCCTGGCGGCGGCGGTGCCGCCGCACCTACCGGGGCCGGCGAACGCCAACTCGACGCCGGCGGTCATCCTGCCGGACTGGTATCTGTACTGGTCGTTCGGGCTGTTGAAGCTGACGCCGCTCAACCCCGAGAACAAAGGCGCCGCCCGCCGGCCCGTCGAGGAGCCCGGCTGGGCGGCGCTGGGCGTCGGCGGCGTCGTCTTCGCGTTCACCATCGCGGCGCTGGCGGTCAAAAACCTCATCGCCGCGACCTTCCCCATCGGCAACCACGAACTGTTCGACGTGACGTTCCTGCTGCCGCTGGTGGCCGCGTTTCTCGCCTACGCGGTGCTGAAGACGATGCGCGAGGGGTACATGTTCGAGCTCAACCGGCGGTACTTCCGGCTGCGGCCGCCGAAATAACGCCGCCGCTCCCACTTTATCCTGCTCCACCGCGCGCGTCGCGCGGCCGCTCCGTGACGACGACTCTCGCTCGGTTCCGGCAGTTTTACTCCCGCGGCCCATCTTTCGTCGACAATGAGCGACGAGACGGGCGAGACGCCGGACGGCGGCGACGCGTCGCCGGAAAACGAGGGCGCGCCGGCGGGTCGGGACATCGTCGTCCCGCTGCGGATGTACAAGACGGTCACGGTGTTCTCGACGCTCATCGCCATCGTCGCCATCCTCGGGGGGTTCGTCCTGCTGGATCGGGGGACCCAGCGGGCGACCGCCAGCCCCGAGGAGGTGAGTCTCCCGGTCGTCGCGCTGGGACTCGGGCTGATCGTCGGTGGCAGCGCCGTATACGCCTTTTCGACGCGGTTCCGGACCGCCGAGATGGGAAAGTCTAAAAACGATACGGACGAAAAATCGAACGATGGCTGACGAATTCGCCAAGGGGTTCGCCATACTCACCGGCGGCGGGATGGTGTGGATGACCATCTCCGCGTGGCTGACGACCGAGAGCTTCGAGGGCACCCAGCTCATCGCACAGCCGCCGGAAGACCCCGGAACCTACGCCCAGTTCGCGCTGCTGCTGCGCGACGTCACGACGTGGTTCGTCATCTTCGGCGTCTTCGCCTTCTGGATCGGTATCCCCGTCTTCCGCGAGCTGCGCGCGTAACACGACAACGAGGACACGGCAGAGACAGCACAGGCTACGCGCCGGGCCGCTCGATACGTAGCGGTAACGACTCGAAGGGACCCGTATGGGGTTGCGGCGATGTTCGGTCCGTCCGTCTCGTCCAGAACAGAAACCGAAAGCCGTCGTCCGGCGTCGGACCGAGGGCGGCCCGCGGCGGTCAGACGACCGCGCTCCAGAACGGCTTGATGAGGAAAAACAGCGTCTGGTAGGCGATGTACAGCAGCGCGACGGTCGAGGCGCCGATGGCGCCCCACGGGCGCTCGACGTCCCACCCCTGGCGGGCCTCGACCCGGCGGGACTCGAACTCGAAGAAGTCCGTCAGGAAGAGCCCGACGACGAGCAGCGAGACGATCAGCCCGGCGTGACGCTCGACGGTGAGGTAGTAGAAGCCGCCGACGACGAGCAGGAAGTTCGTCGCGACCCGGAGCGGGTGACGGCTGATGGCGTCGGCGCCCTGCTCCGCCTGCGCGGCGACGCGGCGGTACTCGAGGCTGCGGCTGGCGACGTTGAGCACGATGAGGCCGAGCATCACGTAGCTGATCACCGGTGCCAGGTACGTGTCGACCGGGCCGAACAGCGTCACCGATGGGTCCATGCGTGAGAGATCGCCGCGGCGTCCATTAATGTGTTTTCAAATCCGGAGCCCCGGGCTCGTACCGACCGTTGCGGTCGTTTTCCTCTCCACGAAGCCGGAACGTACATGCCTCGACGGTCGGCCTCAGACCTCCCGCTGGACGACGAAGTCGGCGAAGCCGGCGAGCTTCTCGGTCGGCTCCGGCGCCAGGTCGAGCTCCGCGAGGTGGGTCTTGGCGCTGGCGGCGAGGTCCTCGGCGGCGCCGCGGGCGTACTCGACGCTGCCGGCCGACTCGAGGATGGAGATGACCGCCCGAACCTCCGCGTCGGTGTTGTCCTCGGCCCACAGCAGCTCCTCCAGGCGGGCGACGTCGGCCGGCGGGGCGTGTTCGGCAGCGTGGATGACCATCAGCGTCTTCTTGCCCTCCCGGACGTCGTTGCCGGCGCCCTTGCCGAACGCGCCGCCCTCCTCGGCGGCGTGTTCGACGTCGAGGACGTCGTCGGCGATCTGGAAGGCGACGGCCATCTCCTCCGCGTAGGCGGCGAGGTCGGCCTCCGCGTCGTCGCTGCCCGTGACGATGGCCGCCAGCCGGGCGACGATGCGACCAAGACAGCCCGTCTTGCAGGCGCACATTTCCAGGTACTCCGGCTCGGAGACGCCGACCTCCTTGTCGTTATGCCAGCAGATGTCCATCCCCTGGCCGAGGTGGGTCCGGTTGAGCTCGTGGGTGAGCATCTCGTAGGCAGCCAGCCGGGCCTCGGCCGACAGCCCCGCGGGGTTGCGGGTGATGATCTTCAGCGGCAGGAAGTACATCGCGTTGCCGGCGTTCAGCGCGACGTCGGTGCCGTGGACGTGGTGCAGCGCGCGGCTCCCCCGGCGGTGGGTGGCACCGTCCTCGACGTCGTCGACGATGATGGTGCCGTTGTGGAGGATCTCCGGCACCGCGGCGTACTCACGGTAGGCTTCGGGGTCCTCGCCGAGGGCGTCGACGAGCAGCAGGAACAGCACCGCCCGCCAGCGCTTGCCGCCGCGGTCCAGCAGGTCCCAGATGGGCGCCGAAAGCGCGCTCTCGATGGCCGCCGAGTCGTAGGCGTAGGTCGCCTCGCCGAAGAACTCCGTGAGATACGCGTCGTCGGCCGCCCGCGGGAGCAGCGACTCGATGGTCTCATCGACCGTCGGTCGCCACTCTTCGAGTGCCCCGTGCATGTGTCGGACCTCGCGGTGCGGGAGTAAAAACCCTCCCGTGGGGGGCCAGCCCCAGGGCTGGACCGCACGTCCGCGCGAATCTCACCGCTTATGCTACTGCGGGCCACAGGCGGGGTATGCGCGACGATCTCGACTACGAGCTACTCGTCTCTCTAACGGAAGAACGGGGGGTCCCGGGGTACGAGGACCGCGTCCGCGAGCGGGTTCGGAAGGCCATCACACCCCACGTCGATCGCGTCCGGTCGGACGCCATGGGGAACCTCGTCGGCACCGTCGACGGCGACGCCGACTACGACGTCCTCGTCGCCGCACACGTGGACGAGATCGGCTTCATGATCAGACACGTCGACGACGGCGGCTTCCTGGAGCTGGAGGCGCTCGGCGGGTGGGACCCGCGGGTGCTGCGCGCCCAGCGGGTGACCGTCCACGCCGACGACGGCGACGTTCCGGGGGTCATCGGGTCGACACCGCCGCACACACTCGACGACGACGATCTCGAGGCCGACCCCGCCGTCGAGGACGTCCACGTCGACCTCGGGCTGGACGCCGAGACGGTCGCCGACCGCGTCTCCGTCGGCGATCTGGTGACGATGGACCAGTCGACCGAACGGGTCGGCGAGTTCGTCACCGGCAAGTCGCTGGACAACCGCGTCTCGGTGTTCGCGATGCTGGCGGCCGCCCGTCGACTCGATTCCCCGGCGGTCGACATCCACCTCGCGGCGACCACCCAGGAGGAGGTCGGCCTCCGGGGGGCGTCGGCCCTCGGCGTCGACCTCGACCCCGATCTGGTCGTCGCCGTCGACACCACGGTAGCCAACGACGTCCCCGGGTTCGCCGGCGGCGAGCAGGTGACCGAACTCGGCGAGGGCGCCGGCATCAAGCTGAAGGACGGCAGCGTCATCACGAGCCACAAGGTTCACCGCCGGCTCCGGGCGGTCGCCGAGCGGGAGGAAATCGACCACCAGTTCGAGGTGCTGTCGTCCGGCGGCACCGACACCGGCGGGCTCCAGCGCGGCTCCGGAGCGACGCCGGCCGGCGCCATCTCCGTCCCGACGCGGTACCTCCACACACCGACGGAGTGCGTCCACGAGGCCGACGTCGCAGCCGTCGTCGACCTGCTGGTCGGCTTCCTCGAAAGCGAGGACGGCACCTACGACTACACGCTCTGACGCCCCCACTTTTTGCACGGGGCGCCTGCGGCGCCCCGGCAAAAACTTGGGGAAAATATGCGCGCGTGCTCCTTCCGACGGCCTTCGGCCGCCTCCAATCCGCGCGCGCTACGGCGACCCGTTCGCTTCGCTCACTCGTCGCCGGGAACCGCCTCGGGAGCGCTCTTCGAACGCCCCCTCGGCGGATGCTCGACACATAGATAGGACTCTCTTGAGGCGGACGTTCGGCATATCGGTAGAACACCCCCTGACCAGATACTCAACACATCGGTAAAAGCTCTTCAAAAGGGTTGAGCATCCGCGAGCGCGCAGCAGGCGCGCGAGCGGTTTGGTTCGAGAGACGCCAGAGGCGTCTCTCGTCATCACGAAAGACGACTTGTGGTCGTCTTTCGAACGACACCGGCGGCGAGTGAACGAAGTGAGCGAGCCGCCGGCTTTTTTCATTGACGTTCGGAAGACGCTCCGCGTCTTCCGCAGCCCATCAGAAGCGCAAAGCGCTTCTGAGGACGCTTTTTGACTGGGGTCGAGTCGGCGCGCGGAGCGCGCCGGCGAGGCCCCAGTTAAAAAAGGTCGCGGTAGATGAACAGATTCAGTACGGGGGAACCGCGAGTACGAGCATGGACACGAACGACGTGAGCCGCCGCGGGTTCGTGACGGCGGCAGGGGCGACGGCCGCCGCGGCCGCCACGTCGGCGCCGGCCGCCGCGGCCGAGGAGGAAAGCGGCGGCGACGGTGGTGACGGTGGCAGTGAGACCGTGCCGGCCTTCGGCGCCTTCCTCGGCGACGCCAACGGGTACAGCGAGGACGGCATCGTCGATGCCCGCGGCGAGGACGCCGTGACCGTCGAGGTCGGCGCCGGCGGCGGCTTCGCCTTCGGCCCGGCGACGGTATGGGTCTCCCCCGGGACGACGGTCACCTGGGAGTGGACCGGCGAGGGCGGCGCCCACAACGTCGTCGCCAACGACGGCCCCGCCGGCCTCGACAGCGGCGATCCCGTCGAATCGGGCAGCTACGAGTACGAATTCACCGACGACGACGCCGGCATCACCACCTACTACTGCAGTCCTCACCAGAGCCAAGGCATGAAGGGTTGACCGTCGCGACGTTCTTCGCGATGACCAGTACACTCGGACTCGGTTACTTCTTCATGAAGTACGGAGGAGACTACGAACAGTCATAGGTACGACAGGCCCGCGAATCGACGCGGCGAACGGAGTGTCGACATCCCTGGTCCGCGCCGCAGGGTTCTTCGAGCCGGCGCGCCGAGAGCCGGTATGGGCATTCTCGGGCGCATCAGGGACGCGCTGACCGGCTCGGAGCCGGAGGTCAGGTTCCACCGGGTCCACGTCGCGACCGCCGACGACGACCGGGAGACCATTACCTACCTTACGGGAGCGGTCGTCGACGAACCGACGCCGGTGGCCTGTTCGGCCTCGCTTCGGATACCGGAGGGGACGATGCTGGTCGAGGCACCCGAGGAGACGAAAGGCGTCACGGTCAACGACTACACCTACCCATTATACCAGTACAC
Source organism: Halobacteriales archaeon QS_8_69_73 (assembly GCA_003022945.1). GTDB lineage: Archaea > Halobacteriota > Halobacteria > Halobacteriales > Haloarculaceae > Natronomonas. The sequence goes on from PXRZ01000078.1 coordinate 16,826, forward strand.
GACCGCTTCGCCGACAGCGGCCCCGCCTTCGGCGGAGTCGGTGCCGGAGGCGCTGACGGGCGAGACCCTGCCGGCACAGGAGCTCGACGCCGAGGAGGTCGCGGAGCTGGAGGCGCTGCTGCCTTGAGCGTCGGATGCGGCGGTCGCGGCAATCGCGACGATCGCGGAGGCCGTGGAGGCGCGGAGTCGGACGACCAGCATGTCCCGGTGGACACGTCTTTGGGCGTCGAGCCCGTCGATACGGTATGCTCGGGCTGCGCTTCTTCGAGTGCCGGCGCTGTGCGACGGTGTACGCGGGGCCGGATGCCCCGCCGCGGTGCGACGACTGCGCGGGCGGGGAGTTCGTTGAGCTGACGGGCCGGTCACAGGCTGAGGCGTACTTCGCCGGGCGGCAGTAACGTCGTCAGTACGTCTCGATGTCGAGAGAGACGTCGCGGCGCTGGCCCTCGAGGTCGGCGACGATGCGGCGGACGACGCGTTCGGCCTCCGCGCGGATCTTCGGCTTCACCTTCTCGACGACCCACTCGAGGGAGACGAACCGCGGCAGATCGAGGGCGTCGGCCTCAGCGGAGCCAGGGGCGTACTCGACGACCATTCGGACGCGGGTGGTGTCGTCGTCGACCGGCTCGACGTGCCACCGGCCGGCGGCGTCGATGTCCTTGATGATCCGCCAGTCGATGCGAGCCGGCGGCTCCACGTCGGTGACCCGCGAGCGGGCGGTGTAGGAGAGCTTCCACCACTCGAAGTCTAGCTCGTACTCGGTGTCGGGCGCCCCGTCGCCGAACTGCCGGACGTCGGTGAGGTGTTCGGAGTACCTGGCGTACCGCGGGAAGTCGAGCAGGAACTCGTAGACCTCCTCCGGCGGGAGATGGACCTCCGTCGAAACCTCGACAGTATCCACGCGGTCGCTTCGGACGGCCCCATCCTAAGCGTTGCGTCGGCGCCGCCTACAGGCGGTCGGCGACGGTCTCGACGGCCGCCAGGCCGTGGACCTCGCCGTGCAGCTGCGGGACGAGCGTCACCGGCAGATCGAACCGCTCGCGGGCCGCCGCGATCTGCTCCTGCTGGCTCTCGTGGCGGGATTGACAGAGGTCACACGCCGGCTCGGGCTCTTCGATGACCTTGTTGACGACGGCGCGGCCGGCGGGCACGCCGTACGTGTCCAGTTCGGCGAGCAGCCGCTCGGTCTCCAGCACCGCCATCGTCTCGGGGATGAGCACGACCCGGAACTCGGTGCGGTCGGGGTCCCGGAGGGCGTCGGCGACCCGCTCCATCCGGTCCTGCAGTGCCTCGAGGTCGACGTCGACATCGGCGTCGCCTTGATCCTCTGCGTCGTCCCCGTCGCCGCCGCCCACGAACGACCGCACCGAATCCGCCAGCGAGGAGACCTGCGACCGCACGGAGATGAGCTTCCCCATCGCGGAGCTCATCACGTCCGGCAGCTTCAGCAGCCGGAGCGTGTGACCGGTCGGAGCGGTGTCGAAGACGATGTACTCGAAGCGGGGGTCGTCCATGTAGTCCAAGAAGAGGTCCATGGCGGCGGCCTCGTCGGTCCCCGGGGCGACGCCGGCCTCGATGACGTCGTCGACGTCGCCGTCGTCGAGGGAGATACCCAGGCCCTCCAGCTCGTCCAGCGCCGCCGTCACCTGCCCGCGGTACTGGCCGATGCGCTCGCCGGGGTCGACCTCGACGGCCCAGAGGCCGGACTCGCCGTCGACGCGGGTCGGCTCGGCGCCGACCGTGGCGTCGAAGACGTCCGACAGCGAGTGGGCGGGGTCCGTCGAGACGACGAGCGTCGGGTCGCCCTCGCGGGCCCGCTTCAGCGCCGTCGCCGCCGCGCAGGTCGTCTTGCCGACACCGCCTTTCCCACCGTAGAGCACGAACTCGGTCACGGTCTATATTAGTTCCGGACGGCTTAAACCGTCCGTGCCGGGCGGAGCGTCGGGGACACTCCCGGCGTCACCGATTACGGCGTGACGACCGCCCGGCCCTCGATTTCGCCGTTTTCCAGCCGTTCGGCGGCCTCGTTGATCGCTCCGAGGTCGTACCGGCTGGTGCGGAGGTCGACGTCGCCGCGGTCGACCAGCGCCACGAGTTCCTGGAGCTCGCTGTACTGACCCACCAGCGTCCCGCGGTAGGTGAACTCCCCGGCGACGAACGCCTGGGCGGGCTCGTGGACGTGGCCGCCGTAGCCGACGACGTGATGTTCGCCGCCGAGGGCGGCGATCTCGGGACCGAGGGCGGTCGTCTCGTCGGCACCGACGAAGTCGAGCACCTGCTCGGCGCCGTGGCCGTCGGTACGGGCCTCGATCTCCGCGGGGACATCGGCGCTCTCGGGGTCGAGCGTGGCGTCGGCGCCGCAGTCGGCGGCGAGCTCCCGGGCCGTCTCCTTGACGTCCAGCGCCACGATGTCGGCGGCGCTCATCGCGTCGAGACACTGCAGGCCGATGTGGCCGAGCCCGCCGACGCCGATGACGACGGCGGTGTCGCCCGGCGCGAGTTCGTCGACGGCCTTCTTGACGGCGTGGTAGGCGGTGATGCCGGCGTCGGCGTGGGGAGCGACCTCCGCGGGGTCGACGCCGTCCGGCAGCGGAATCACCGACCGCTCGCCGGTGCGCATCTCCTCGGCGAAGCCGCCGTCGGTCGTGAGACCGTTGAAGGAGTCGTTCTCGCAGTACATCGTCTCGCCGCGCCGGCAGGGCCGGCAGGTCCCGCAGGTCTGGACTGGGTGGCAGATGACCTGGTCGCCCTCCGAGACGAGCGTCACCTCCTCGCCGGTCGCGACGACTGTCCCGGCGTTCTCGTGGCCGAGCGTCATCGGGAGGCGCTGGTCGACGTAGTCGGCCCACTGGCCCTCGATTATGTGGTTGTCCGTCCGGCACCACCCCGCGCCCTCGATTTCGACGACGACGTCCCGGCTGCCCTTCGGTTGCGGCCGGTCGACCGCCTCGACGGACAGCCCCTCGGACATCTCGTGGGTGTACTCGTGGAGTCTCGCTGCGCGCATGGCATCTGTCAATATCCCACACGGAAGTGATAAACGTTCCCACGGGTCCGACCCGGCTCGGCGCTCGCCGACACGCAGTAAGGCGGTTTACATACGTAAGACACGAACTTTAGTGACGTTTATGTACCATGAGTACACATACCACGATGCGATGTACGAACACGACGGCGAGGAGATATTTGTCATCGACTCCCACGTCCACCTATGGGACGCCAGCAAGGAGAACGTGAAACACGAAGGCGGCGAGCAGTTCATACAGTGTTTCTACGACTACCACACCGGGTTCACCCCGGAGGACAGGCAGTGGTCGATGGACGAGTATCGGCAGTACGACCCCGACCGGATGGCCGAGGACCTCTTCAGCAACGCGGCCGTCGACATGGGAATCTTCCAGCCGACGTACCTCAACGAGTTCTACCACGAGGGGTTCAACACGGTCGACGACAACGCCAGACTCGCCGACCGGTATCCGGAGCGGTTCGTCCTCAACGGCCGGTTCGACCCACGGGAGGGCGAGGCCGGCAAGCGGGAGCTCAGACGGCAGAAGGAAGAACACGACATTCAGGGCGTCAAGCTATACACCGCCGAGTGGCTGGGCGACTCGAAGGGGTGGCGGCTCGATTCCGAGGAGGCCTTCGAGTTCCTCGAACTGTGTGCCGAGTTGGGCGTCGAGAACATCCACCCACACAAAGGACCGACGATCCGGCCCCTGAACCGCGACGCCTTCGACGTCGCCGATGTCGACGACGCCGCGAGTTCGTTCCCGGAGCTCAACTTTGTCGTCGAGCACGTCGGGCTCCCGCGGCTGGACGACTTCTGCTGGATCGCCGCCCAGGAGCCGAACGTCTACGGCGGCCTCGCCGTGGCCGCGCCGCTCGCGGTCCACCGGCCCCGGAAGTTCGGCGAGATCATGGGCGAACTTCTCTTCTGGCTCGGCGAGGACCGCCTGCTGTTCGGGTCCGACTACGCGCTGTGGAACCCCGACTGGCTCATCGAGACCGTCATGGACGCAGAGCTGACGGACGAACAGCGGGACGAGTACGGCGTCGAGCTGACGACGGACGTCTGGAGGAAGATCATGGGCGAGAACGCGGCCGAGCTCTACGACATCGACATCGAGGCGAAGAAGCGGGCGTTCGCCTCCGACGACGTCGCCGAGCGGTTCGGCCTGCGGGACCACTACGCCGGGGCGGACGTGGCGGCGGACTGATGTCGACGCATACGGACCGCCTCGGGACGTCGGAGCGGGCAGTCAGACGGCGGCTGGACCGCGTCACCGACCCGGAGCTCGACGAGTCCATCGTCGCGCTGGACTACGTCGACGAGGTCGCCATCGAGGGTCGACAGGTCCGGGTCGCGTTCACGCTCCCGACAGCGTGGTGTTCGCCCGCCTTCGCCTGGATGATGGCGACCGACGCGCGCGAGGCGGTCGAAGCGCTACCCGGCGTCGACCGCGCGCGAATCCGGTTGCGGGAGCACCTGCACGAGGCGGAGATCAACGAGGGCGTCAACGAGGGGCTGGCCTTCGCGGAGGCGTTTCCCGACGCCGACGGCGGGGTCGCCGAGGTGCGCGCCACCCTCGACGCGAAGGCCCGCCTCGCCCGCCAGTACGACGCCGTCGAGGCCCTGCTCGAGGCGGGGCTCGACCCCCGGCAGGTCGCGACCCTCGAGTTCACCGACCTGTGGATCGACGACCCCGCGGTCGCGTTCGTCCGCGGGCGGTCGGTCGGCGTGTCGGTCGCGGCCGACCCCATCGAGTCGTACCTCGAGAAGGCCCGCGAGACGGGGCTGGTGGCCGACGACCACCCGGAGCTGTTCCGGACGCCGGAGGGCGACCCCATCCCGGTCGACCGGTTCGAGCTGATTCAGCACCGCTGCCGGCTGGCGACCGTCAACATGGGCGGACAGGGGTCGGTCTGTGACGCGCTCAACGAGGCCCGCCGCGCCGAGAACAGACCGCCGCTGAGCCCCGAGGAGCACATCCCGTAGCGCCGATCAGATACGGGTCGCCCCTTCGGGCCCCGGCGGCGGGCCGCCGCCCCCGTCGTCGTCGGGTTCGCCGTGGCCCGACCGCGCCAGCCCGTGACGGCCCCGCTCGCGGAACTCCTCGGGGTCCCAGCCACAGGCCGGACAGCCGCCGACGTCGTAGTCGAACTCCGTGCCACAGCCCAGACACTCCCCGTTCATGTGTACTGGTATCGTACGCCGTGGGCGACTAAATCCTTGCGGACGGGAACGGCGGCCGAGTTGCTGACCCGCCGTCAGTCGTCGCTGGCGACGCCGCCGCCGGCGTCGGAGCCGGGCGACGGCGTCGCGCCCGGCGGCGGCGAGGTCCGGACGTCGGCCGACTCCCGCTCGGCGATGACCTCGGCGTAGGCGTCGGGCATCACCTTCACCATGTCGTCCAGCGCCGCCTCCCAGTCGTCGAGAACGGCGGCGCCGCGGTCGGAGTCGGTGTAGGCGACGTGGTTCTCCACCAGCCGGCGGAGCAGGCGGCGATCCTTGGCCTCCAGCTCGTCGGTCGTCGACACCATGCCGTGGTTGACCCGCTTTTCGAAGTCGCCCTCGCGGTCGAGGACATAGGCGATTCCGCCGGACATGCCGGCGGCGAAGTTCTTGCCCGTCCCGCCCAGACAGACGACGGCGCCGCCGGTCATGTACTCACAGCCGTGGTCACCGACGGACTCGACGACCGCCCGGACGCCGGAGTTGCGGACCGCGAACCGCTCGCCGGCCTTGCCGTTGATGTAGGCCTCGCCCTGGGTGGCGCCGTACAGCGCGACGTTGCCGACGAGGATGTTCTCCTCGGGCTCGTAGGGGGCGTCGTTCGGCGTGTTGCAGATGAGCCTGCCGCCGGACAGCCCCTTGCCGACGTAGTCGTTCGCGGTGCCGGTCAGCTGCATCGTCACGCCGTCCTGCAGGAAGGCGCCGAAGCTCTGGCCGGCGGTGCCGCCGAAGTCGACCCGGATGGTGTCGTCCGGCAGCCCCTCGGTGCCGTACGCCCGGGAGATGCGGTTCGACAGCGTGGCGCCGACCGCGCGGTCGACGTTGGAGATCTCGCGGTCGAGGTGGACCGGCTCGCCGCGCTCGATGGCGGCCTCGGCGTCGTCGATGAGCCCCCAGTCCAGCGATTCGTCGATCTCGTGGGTCTGCGGTTCGGTCTTTCGGCGTCCGTCGCCGGCCGGCTCCGCCAGTACCGCCGAGAGGTCCAGCTTCCGGGCCTTCTCCTGGTCGACGTCCTCGCGCTGTTTCAGCGCGTCGACGCGGCCGACCATCTCGTCGACCGAGGTGAAGCCCAGCTCGGCCATGATCTCCCGCAGCTCCTGGGCGATGAACGTCATGTAGTTGATGACGTGCTGTGGTTCGCCGGGGAACCGGTCGCGGAGCCCCTCGTCCTGGGTGGCGACGCCGACCGGGCAGGTGTTCTGGTGGCACTGCCGGGCCATCACGCAACCGGAGGTGACGAGCGAGGCGGTGCCGAAGACGTACTCCTCGGCGCCCAGGAGTGCGGCGACGGCGACATCATGGCCGGTCTTCAGCCCGCCGTCGACGGTCATCTTGATGCGGGAGCGCAGCTCCGTCGACCGGAGCATCTGGTTGGCCTCCGCCACGCCGAGTTCCCACGGCAGGCCGGCGTTTTTGATGGACGTCTTCGGCGAGGCGCCGGTCCCGCCGGAGTGGCCGGAGATGTGGACCACGTCGGCGTTGGCCTTGGCGACGCCGGCGGCGATGGTGCCGATACCGGCCTCCGACACCAGCTTCACGTTGATGTCGGCCTCGGGGTTCGCGGCCTTCAGATCGTGGATGAGCTGTTTGAGGTCCTCGATCGAGTAGATGTCGTGCAGCGGCGGCGGCGAGATGAGCCCCACCCCGGGCGTCGAGTAGCGGACGTGGGCGATCATCTCGTTGACCTTCTCGCCGGGCAGGTGGCCGCCCTCGCCGGGCTTCGACCCCTGGGCCATCTTGATCTGCAGCGAGTCGGCGTTGGTGAGATACGTCGAGGTGACGCCAAAACGCCCGGAGGCGATCTGCTTGACGTTGCACTCCTTTTCGGTGTCGAACCGCTCCGGCGGCTCGCCGCCCTCGCCGGTGCCGGACTTTCCCCCGAGTCGGTTCATCGCGATGGCATTGTTCTCGTGGGCCTCCGGCGACAGCGAGCCGAGACTCATCGACGCGGTGACGAACCGCTCGACGACGGACTCGACGGGCTCGACCGCCTCGAGATCGACCGGGTCGCGGTCGGAGTCGAACGCCAGCAGCCCGCGGAGCGTCTGGAGCCGCTCGCTTTGGTCGTTCATCAGCTCGGCGAACTCACGGTACTGGCCGTAGTCGCCCTCCCGGACGGCCTTCTGGAGGGCGCCGACCGACTCGGGGTTCCACTCGTGGACCATCCCCGACGACCGGTGTTCGTACTCGCCCTGGTGTTCGAGCTCGGGGTCGTCGCCGAACGCCACCTCGTAGCGCCGCCGCAGGTCGTCTCCGACGTCGTCGACGTCGATGCCCTCGGTACGGGCGGTCGTCCCCTCGAAGTACTCGGCGACGAACCCCGAGTCCAGCCCCACGGCCTCGAAGATCTGTGCGCCCTGGTAGGACTCGACGGTCGAGATGCCCATCTTCGCCATCGTCTTCAGCAGGCCGTCCTCGACGGCGTGGATGTACGCCTCGACGGCCGCCGCCTCGTCGGCGCCGTCCGGCCCGGCCACGAGGTCGGCGATGGACTCGTAGGCGAGGTAGGGGTTGACCGCGCCGGCGCCGTAGCCGATGCAGGTGGCGACGTGGTGGACCGTCCGGGGGTCGGCCGACTCGACGACGAGCCCGACCCGATTCCGGAGCCCGTTGCGGACGAGATGGTGGTGGACGCCGCCGGTCGCCAGGAGTACGGGGATGGGGACGGCGTCGGCACCGGCGTCGCGGTCGGAGAGGACGATGATGTCGTGCTCGCGGGCGGCCTCGGTAGCCTCCCGGCGGACCGCCTCGACGGCCGCCTCCAGGTCGTCGTCCGGGTCGAAGGTAGTGTCGAGCACGTACGACGACAGCCCGCCGTCGGCCTCGGACCCGTCCAGCCGCCGGATCGCGGCCGTTTCGGCGTCCCGCAGCACCGGCGAGTCGACGACCAGCTGGCGGGCGTGGGCAGGCGACTCCCCGAGCAGGTTGCGCTGGTTGCCGAGCCGGGACTCCAGCGACGTCACCAGCTCCTCGCGGATGTAGTCCAGCGGCGGGTTCGTCACCTGGGCGAACAGCTGCTTGAAGTACGAAAACAGCGGGCGGTTGAACTGCGACAGCACGCTGAGCGGCGTGTCGTCGCCCATCGAGCCGACGGGGTCCTTCCCGTCGCGGGCCATCGGCTCGATGAGGTGATCCAACTCGTCGTGGGTGTAGCCGTACAGCGCCTGCCGGGCACGGAGGTCGCGCCCGTCGCCGGCCGGCGTCGCGTCGTCGTCGGCGACGTCGTCGAGACGGACCTGCTCGTCGTCGACCCACTCGGCGTACCGCTCGTCGATCAGCTCCTCGAAGATCTCGTCGTCCGGTACGACGCGACCCGCCTCGGGGTCGGCGAGGAACAGCTGGCCGGGCTGGAGCCGGTCGCGGCGCTCGATGTCGCCGAAGTCGGGCTCGAGGGCGCCGGCCTCGCTGGCCATGATGAGGCGGTTGTCGGTCGTCACGTCGTACCGGCAGGGCCGCAGGCCGTTGCGGTCCAGCACCGCGCCGACGCGGTCGCCGTCCGTGGCGGCGACCAGCGCCGGCCCGTCCCACGGTTCGACAAGGGAGGCGTGGTAGTCGTACCACTCGCGGCGCTTCTCGGAGACGCGGTTGGCCTCGCCGCGCCAGGCCTCGGGAATCAGCATCCGGAGGGCGTGCGGCAGGTCGCGGCCGCCCTGCATCAACAGTTCGAGGGCGTTGTCGACGCTTGCGGTGTCGGACTGCTCGGGGTCGTTGATGATCGGCCGGAGGGTGTCGATGTCTCCTCGCGGGCGCTGCCCGCTCGAATCCGAGGAGTGGTTCGAAGATGGCCGCTGGCCACCTTCGTCATCACGAGAGACGGCGTCGCCGTCTCTCGAACGATATCCCTCCTCGCCGCCGTCGCCGAGGGCCGGATGCGCGAGGTCGCTCTCGCGGGCCCGCATCCAGTTGATGTTCCCCTGGATGGTGTTGAACTCGCCGTTGTGGATGATCCTGCGGTACGGGTGCGCGAGGTGCCACGCCCCCAGCGTGTTCGTCGAGAAGCGGGCGTGGACCATCGCGAACGTCGAACGCAGCCGGTCGTCGGTCAGGTCGGGGTAGTACGCCGGCAGCTGCTCGGCGGTGAGCAGCCCTTTGTAGATGACGGTATCACGGTCCAACGAGCAGACGTAGAACCGGCCGTAGCCGTCGGGCTGGCGCTCCTCGACGGTCGTCTCCAGGTCCCGGCGGGCGACGTACAGCGCCCGATCGAAGTCCTCGGCGCCGGCCGGTCGGATAAAAGGCTGGACGACGAGCGGTTCCGAGTCGAGCGCGGTCCGGCCGAGCGAGCCGTCGTCCGTCGGTACCTCCCGCCAGGCGAAGACGTCGAGATCGTGGTCGGCCAGCACCGCCTCGGTGAGGTCCTGCAGGCCGGCGGCGGCCTCGCGGTCCTGCGGCATGAACATCGAGCCGACGGCGTAGGCGCCGCGGGCCGGCAGGTCCTCGACCTCGTCGGCGAAGAACTCGTGGGGCGTCTGCAGTAAGATACCGGCGCCGTCGCCGGTGTCCGGGTCGGCGCCGGTCGTGCCGCGGTGTTCGAGGTTCGCCAGCAGCTCGAGCCCGTCGGCGACCGGTCGGTTCGTCCGACCGCCGTCGAGGTCCATCACCACGCCGACCCCACAGCTGGCGCGTGCGTCGTCCGGATCCGCGAGCCCGACGTTACTCGCGGCTGATTGCTTTCTCATATTACTATGTGGTGAATACCCGAATAAGAGACTTCCCCTCAAACACTAACGGGTGGTTTACCCCATACAAGGTCGTATAAGGTATACCAAGAAAGGGCGACCGATCGAGACCGGCACCGGCGCCGGTCCCGGCCGCAGGCCGCCCGTCAGGGTGGCCGTCGGGTCCCTGGTATGCGGCCGGAGGCCGCGGTTCAGTACGACTTCGCGAAGTACGCGGTCTCGACGGCCTCCTCGCCACAGACGCCGCAGGCCTCGTGGACCGGCCTCTCGTCTTCGTCGAGCGGTAGCATGACGATTTCGGCGGCGATCTCGTCTTTGATCTCCGCCTCGCAGGCCTCCTCGCCGCACCAGCCGGTCTTGACGTAGCCGCCGTGGCGACCGAGTGTACCCAGAATCTCGCCGCGACCGTGGGCCTCCCGGATATCGTTCTCGAGGGTCTCCTCGGCGGCGGCGTACAGTTTGGCGTACACCGCCCCGAGGGCGTCGTCGACGGCTTCGGCGATGGTCTCGCGGTCGGCGACCTCGCTCTCGCCGTCCGGGCGGTGGACCAGCGTCGCCTCGCCGTTTTCGACCTCGTCGGGACCGATTTCGATGCGCAGCGGAATCCCGTTCAGCTCGTGTTCGTTGAACTTGAAGCCGGGGTTGCGCCCGTCGCGGTCGTCCAGTTCGACCCGGAACTGCCCGTCCAGTTCGGCCGCGAGGTCGGCGGCGTACTCCCGAACGGCCGCCTCCGTGTCGGCCTGCCAGATGGGGACGACGACGACCTGCGTGGGCGCCAGCGCCGGCGGCAGCACCAGCCCCTGGTCGTCGGAGTGGGTCATGATGAGCGCGCCCATCGCCCGCCAGGACAGCCCCCAGGAGGTGGTGTGGGCGGTCCGTTCGTTTTCGTCCTCGTCGGTGTAGGTGATGTCGAAGGCGTCGGCGAAGGAGGTGCCGAGGTAGTGGGAGGTGCCGGCCTGGACGGACTTGCCGTCGGGCATCAGCGCCTCGATGGTGGTCGTGGTGTCGGCGCCGGGGAACTTGTCGTGTTCGGGCTTGCGGCCGGTCATCCCCGGGATGGCCATCACCTCCTCGTAGAGCCGCTCGTACTGGCCCAGCCGGGTCATCGTCTCGCTCCAGGCGTCCTCCTCGGTGGCGTGAGCGGTATGGCCCTCCTGCCAGAGGAACTCCTTGGTGCGGAAGAACGGCTTGGTCTCGGTGGCCTCCCACCGGACGACCGAACACCACTGGTTGAGCCGCATTGGGAGGTCCCGGTAGCTGCGGACCCACTGTGAGATGAACGGCGCGATGATGGACTCGCTGGTCGGCCGGACCGCAAGCCGCTCGTCGAGTTCGTCGTGGCCGCCGTGGGTCACCCACGCTACTTCGGGGTCGAACCCCTCGACGATGTCCTTCTCGCGCTCGAGGTAGCCCTCCGGGATGAACATCGGGAAGTAGGCGTTGTCGACGCCGGTGTTCTTGAACCAGCCGTCGAGGTGGGACTTGAGACGCTCCCAGACCGCGTAGCCCCGAGGGCGGGTGACGACGAACCCGCCCATCGGCGCGTAGTCCGCCAGGCCCGCCTTCTGGACGACCTCGGCGTACCACTCGCCGGGGCTGTGCTCCTTCGACTCGGTGATGCCGAGTTCCTGCTCGCCGCTCATACCGTACGGTGCCGTAGCGCGATATTAAACCCCGCGTATCGTCGGGAACCGTTCACACGCCGGGACAGCATACATACCCCGCGACCGCGTCGGAATCACCATGCCGGGTCCGGTCTTCATCGAGGGCGACAGCGTCGAACTGTGCACCGTCGAGCGCGAGGACCTCGAGTTCCTCCAGCAGGGGATGAACCACCCGGGCGTGCGTCGGTACGCGGGTGGGGACCTGCCGTACAACCGCCAGCGCTACGAGGATGAACTGTTCGAGACCATCTCGGGCGGCGACGTGTTCCACGTCCTCGTCCGCGCGGAGGGCCAGCGCGTCGGTGACGTCTCGCTCGCGCCCATCGACGAGCGGCGCGGGTGGGCGAACCTCGGCTACTGGGTCCACCCGGAGACCATCGTCGCGGACAACGAGGCGTCGAAACGGGTCGCCGAGAAGCTCGGATTCGTCCACGAAGGGACCAAGCGCGACGACGCCTTCGTCGGCGGCGAGTACGTCGACCGCGAGGTGTACGCCGTCCTCGCCGACGAGTGGGAGGGCTGACGGAAGTCAGTAGGCTCAGACTCCCCAGTCGACGCGGTCCCAGAGCCGCTCGTAGCCGAGGTATGTCCCCGTCTTCACCAGGTTGGCGACGACGCCGATGCCGAGGGCCTGCTCGACGTCTCCCACGACGGCGAGGGCGACGACGACGGTGATACAGACCATCAGCAGGCGGTAGCCGAGCGTCTTGACGATCGCCCGCGAGAGGTCCTGGTGCGGTCGTCCCCCGATGGAACTCATACCCTACGGGAGGAGCGGCTCCGTAGTAACTGTTTTGCGTTATCTTTCACGTTCGCGTAATCCTTCGTGGTTACACGACCAGCCGGAGGCCGAGGAGGACGGCCATTCCGACGGCGATGGTGGCGAGGATGTTCTCGGTCCGCCAGGCGACGACGGCCGCGGCGCCGGCGGCGAGAAGTCGGCCGTTGTCGAGCGACAGTGCCGGCGACCCGTCGACGACGACGACGGCGGGGACGACGAGCGCCGACAGCACTGCCGCCGGGACGAGCCGCAGCGCCCGTTCGAGGCCGTCGGGCACCTCCGAGAGGTACTCGAAGAGGTAGATGAACGAAAAGCGGATGCAGAAGGTGCCGACGCCGACGGCGACGACGATTGCCCACACCTCGGTCGCGGCGGTCACCGGTCACCCCCCGCCTCGACGGCGACGCCGGCGACCACGCCGGCGACGGCGCCGGCGATGAGCCCGAGATTCAGCGGGAGGTCGGCCCCGAGAACGGCGCCGGCGCCGCCGACGACGGCCGCGACGGCGCCCGCGCGGTCGGTCACCGCCGGCAGCAGCAGCGCCAGGAACGTCAGCGGGACGGCGAACGAAAGCGGCAGCGACTCCGGCACCCGCGTGCCGACGACGACGCCGGCGACGGTGCAGAGCTGCCAGACGATCCATAGCGGCGCCGCCACTCCGAGGTAGTACCAGCGCCGCCGGACCGTTCCGTCGGCGCCGAACCGCGTCACCGACAGGGCGTACGCCTGATCGGTCAGCAGGTACGCGATTCCGGCCCGCCACCGCGTCGACAGCTCCCGGAGGTACGGGGCGATGGACGCCGAGTACATCAACATCCGGAGGTTGATGGGCCGACCGCCTGAAGCCCCGAGAGGCCGACGCCGACCGCAGCGGCGCCGGCGACCAGTCCGAACGGGACGACGCCGACGAGCACCGGGGCGACCGCCCGGAGCCCGTCGAGAAACGACACACGGCGCGAGGGCATACCTCGACTACCGGGGGCGGGGATACATGCGTTACCGTTCCGGAGACGTCATCGCTTCCCGCCGGCGACGGCGAGGTACGCGTCGTCGCATACCTTCAGGTGGCTCCGGCGGCAACGTAGTCCAGTGGCCGTCGTGGACGGCTCCGGCTCCGGAGCCGGTGCCGGGGCCGGAGCCGGGGGCCGCTCAGTCGGGGTCGACACCGAAGGGGCTCTCGGTCTCGGTCCACGCCCAGCCGGGCAGGCGGGTCTGGAAGCCGGCCGCCAGCGCCGCCAGCCGGTCGTCGTCGCCGGCCGTCTCGGCGTCGACGGTGACGTCCGCGACGTGGAACGTCGACTCCGCCAGCAGCGCCAGCGGCTGGCCGCCGGCGATCGTCGAGGCCAGCCGCCGGCCGAGGAACTCGTCGACGACGAAGCCGGGGTAGTCGCCGGCGCAGTCGAGCTCCCGGAGCAGCGCCGACAGCGCGGCGACGTTGACCGCCCGGTCGCCGTCGGCGAACACCGCCTCGACCTCCGCGCGGTACGTCTCGGCGTCGACGGGGTCGACCGTGACGCCGAACTGCGGTCCGAGCCTCCCCCGAACGTCGTTTATCAGCTCCGGAACCGCCTCGTCGTCGCGGATTCTGTCCCGCTCCTCGGCGACGACGGCGGGCGTTACTTCCATGCCGGGCGATCGGGCCGGCGTCGCCTCAACCTTCCGCCGGCCCCGCGAGCCGACGTCGTTCGTGCTGGTTACTGTACCCGCGTACCGGTGCGACCGCACGCCGTCGTGCGGTTAATACGACGGGCGGTGGTCGGTATCAGGGCTGTTCGGGGCCGACGACCCGCTCGCGGCTGGACGTGTTCGACGCCGCGATCCAGCCGCCCGACCTCTCTCGCGGGCGGACCTCGAACGGACCGAAGGCGTACTCCCCGGTCGCCTCCGGGCCGCTCGGGGCCTCGACGTAGTAGGTCGCCGACCCGTCGTTCGGGGCGAGATAGACGTGTTTGGCGTCGCCGAAGGTCGGCTCGACCGGACCACCGGCTCGCGATCGGTCGAGATCACCGTCCACGACGGTCCAGGACGCCGGGACGCGATCCCGCACCGCCACGGGCTCGAACGTCCCGGGGACTAGTTCGACCTGCTCGACCTGCCCGCCGGTGAAGACGGAGGCGTCGCCGCGGCGGGAGCCGGTGATCGGAAACGGCGTGACGTCGTCGGTACCGGAGCGGCCGTGCTGGCGGGTCCGGTCGTTGTCGAACCGGAGTTCGGCCACCTCCTCCCCGCCGAGTTCGGCGTCGTCGGTCGGGAACTGCAGGAGGAGGTCCTCGCGGCCGTCGCCGTCGATATCGCGGGCCTCGTGGTAGACCGACCTTGGCCCCCGACCCTCGGCGACCAACTCGGGCGCCCCGAAGCGATACCGGACGGCCGACGCCGTCGGGTCGAACTCCTCGGTCGCGAGCACGCCGACGGCGGTGAAGCCCTCGCTGTCGGGGTTGATACGGTTCGGCGTCACGCCGGGTTTGACCTCGATGGTCAACTCCGATGGAAAGTGCGCCGTCGCCGAGCCGGCGAATCCGCCGACGACCGCGGTGGCGCCGGCCGCGGCACCGAGCCGTCGCACGACGTCGCGTCTCGAAGGGTGATCGAACATCGACGTATTCTACAATGGGATTTCGATAAAATATTCTGGTTCATCTGTCGAATTAAGGCGTTTCAGCGGTGTCAGACACGATATCGTCCGGCAGACCGGGCGACTACGACCCCCGAGTGCACGCTGGCCGTTTGCGAAGGATTTTATATGAGTGGTGGGTAACCCCCGGGCACGAGCGGGTTTTCCGGCGTCTCCCGGGGTCGTCGAACGGCGACGGCAGGCGGTACACCCGGACCAGCGACCCATCCTCACGACGTCGACCGGGCCGTTGGATACCGTCGAAGGCGACCACCGCAGCGCCGGAACGCCCGATTCGAAGATCTACAGTATGAGCGCAGTAGAGCGGCAACTCGAGGATATCAAGGAAACGATCGCCAGCGAAGTGCCGAACGACGTCTCCGTGTCCGACGTGACTTACGAGGGCCCGGAGCTCGTGGTGTACACCCGCGACCCGAAGAAGTTCGCCGGCGACGGCGACCTCATCCGTCGGCTGGCCTCACAGCTCCGGAAGCGCATCACCGTCCGGCCGGACCCGGACGTTCTCTCCCGG
Organism: Halobacteriales archaeon QS_8_69_73; assembly: GCA_003022945.1. Taxonomy (GTDB): domain Archaea; phylum Halobacteriota; class Halobacteria; order Halobacteriales; family Haloarculaceae; genus Natronomonas. The sequence continues at coordinate 32,329 of PXRZ01000078.1, forward strand.
CCCGGTGAGGCCCGCGACCGGATTCGCGAGATCATCCCCGAGGAGGCCGGCGTCACCGACCTCGACTTCCACGCCGACACCGGCGAGGTGGTCATCGAGGCCGAAAAGCCCGGTATGGTCATCGGCCGCCACGGCTCGACGCTCCGGGAGATCACCCAGGCGGTCGGCTGGACGCCCGAGGTGGTTCGAACGCCGCCCATCGAGTCCTCGACCGTCTCGAACGTCCGGAACTTCCTCAAGCAGGAGCGCGACGAGCGCCGGGACATCCTCGAGCGGGTCGGCCGCCAGATCCACCGCGAGGAGATGGCCGACGACGAGTGGGTCCGCATCACGACGCTGGGCTGCTGCCGGGAGGTCGGCCGCGCGTCGTTCATCCTCAACACCCCGGAGACGCGCGTGCTCATCGACTGCGGCGACAAACCCGGCGCCGAGGGCGAAGTACCGTACCTCCAGGTGCCGGAGGCGCTGGGCGGCGGCCCCCAGAACATCGACGCCGTCGTGCTGACCCACGCCCACCTCGATCACTCGGCGCTCATTCCGCTGCTGTTCAAGTACGGCTACGACGGCCCCATCTACTGTACGGAGCCGACCCGCGACCTGATGGGGCTGTTGACGCTGGACTACCTCGACGTCGCCGCCAAGGAGGGCCGCGCACCGCCCTACGAGTCCGGGCAGGTCCGGGAGGCCATCAAACACTGCATCCCGCTGGAGTACGGCGACGTGACCGACATCGCGCCGGACCTGAAGCTGACGTTCCACAACGCCGGCCACATCCTCGGGTCGGCGGTGTCGCACTTCCACGTCGGCGACGGCCTCTACAACGTCGCCT
>PXRZ01000079.1:0-1074 GCA_003022945.1 Halobacteriales archaeon QS_8_69_73
GAGGGTCATCGTCTCGGGGTCGTCGACATCGACGTTGTACCGGCCGACGACGTGGTTCGAGGAGGCGAACACCACCCGGTCGATGTCGTTCTCGACGGCTGCGTCGAGAACGTGTTTCGTCCCCTGAATGTTCGTCTCCGAGACGGTCGCCCACCCGGCGTCGGGCGAGGAGGCGCCGGCGAGGTGGACGACGACGTCGATGTTGTCCAGTTTCTCGGCGACGTCGTCGGGGTCCGTCACGTCTAGGCGGTCGCTGTCGATGTCGTCGTGCTCGGAGTGGGTGAACGCCAGCACCTCGCTCTCGTCGAAGGCATCGAGCAGTTCACGGCCGACGTTTCCACCGGCACCGGTGATGGCGATTCGCGTCATCGTGTCGACGCAGTGTCTCGAGCGGCCTAACCATTGTCGTGTGTCGACCGGGGGGCCGGCGAGGTGGACGCCCCGGCCCGTTAAATGCCGCTCGGAGCGACGTCGACGGCGTCCCGGAAGGCGGCCTGAACGACCTCCGAGAGCGCGGGGTGGACGTGGATCGTCTCGGCGATGGTCTCGGCGTCGGCGCCGGCGGCGAGCGCCGTGCTCACCTCGTGGATGAGCGTCGAGGCGTCGGGGCCGACGACGTGACAGCCGAGCACCTCGCCGTCCGGGTCGACGAGGACCTTCGCGAACCCGCCCTCGTGGTCGAGCGTCTCCCCGAGGGCGGTGTCGTCGTATCCGCAGGTTCCGACCCGGTAGTCCTCGCCCGCCTCGCCCTCGAGGTCGTCCTCGGTGTCGCCGAGACCGGCCACCTGCGGGGACCCGAAGATGGCGTGGGCCATGCCGGGGTACTCGACGGGCGTCTCCTCCCCGTGGACGACGGCGTCGACGACGTACTCGGCCTCCTTGTCGCCGGAGTGCTTGAAGGTGTAGTTGCCCGCGACGTCGCCGATGGCGTAAACGTCGTCCACGGAGGTCTCGAGATACTCGTCCGTCTCGACGAAGCCCTCGTCGTCGGTCTCGATGCCGGCGGCCTCGACGTTCCAGGTGTCCGAGTTGGGCCGGCGGCCGGTCGCAAGCAGGAGGCGGTCGCCCGTTACG
>PXRZ01000079.1:1166-30738 GCA_003022945.1 Halobacteriales archaeon QS_8_69_73
GTCGTCGCTCGTCAGGAACTCGGTCTCCGCGGTCCCCTCGATGGAGTCGGGCACCATCGGCCGGCTTCCGCCCGCGAGGACGACCGTCTCGGCGGTGAGTCGCTCGGCGTCGGGGCCGGCCGTGTCGACCTCGACGGTCCGCTCGTCGACGAACCGTCCCTCACATCGGTACAGCGTGAGGGCCTCCGCGTCGCGGGCGCGTTCGGCCTTCGCCTCGGCGTCCGACCGGACCGTCTCCTCGACGTCCTCGACGATGCCTGCGAAGTCGACGCCCTCGAACGAGGCGTCGACGCCGTGGTGGCCCGCAGAGCGGACCGTCTCGGCCACCTCAGCGGCGTGGACGAGCTTCTTCGAGGGGTTACAGCCGCGATTGAGGCAGGTGCCGCCCAGGCGGCCCCGCTCGACCAGTGCGACGTCGAGGCCCTCCTCGGCAGCCGCCGAGGCGACGATGTTCCCGGTACCACCGCCGAGGACGACGAGTTCGAACTCGGGCATCGGAACCGGGACCGGCTACGGGGCAGACGCCCTTGTGGGTTTGGCCGACATTTTTCACCGGCGCGTTCCTCTATTCCGTCGTGAATCCAACCCGATGTCCGAGCCCCTCGTCCGCGCCGGCGCCCTCCGGAGGTGAGGCGGGTGGATGAGGACGCGTACACCCCGATAGCGGAGTACGGGGTCGTCGGCAACCTAGAGACGTGCGCGCTGGTCGGCCCCGACGGCTCGGTCGACTGGCTCCCTTTCCCGCACGTCGAGTCGCCGAGCGTCCTCGGTGCGGTGCTGGACGAGGACGACGGCGGTCGGTTCCGCATCGCGCCGGCCGACGAGTTCGAGGCGAGCCAGGCGTACCTCGACCGGACGAACGTCCTCGAGACGACGTTCGAGACCGACAGCGGTCGGGCGACGGTGACGGACTTCCTGCCGCCCGCCGGGCGGGTCGACCACCCCGAGCGGGTCCTCTGCCGCAAGGTCGCCCGTACGGCGGGCACCGTCGACCTTGAGGTCGAGTTCGCCCCCCGGTTCGACTACGCCCGTGCGGACACCGACGTCACCGCCGTCGAACGGGGCGTCCGCGCGGAGGGCGGCGACGACCGGGCGGTGCTCGAGAGCCCGGTCGACCTGTCCGTCCGGGGGGACCGTGCGACCGGCGAGCTGTCGCTGTCGGCGGGCGAGAGCGCCTGGTTCGTGCTGCGGTGCACCGGCACGGAGGACGCCTCGATCGACCCCGAGGCGGCCCTGGCGGACACCATTGCCTACTGGCGCGACTGGGTCCACGACTGCGACGACCTCGAGGACGGCTGCGTCTTCGAGGGGTCGTGGCACGACGTGGTGGTCCGCTCCAGCCTGGCCCTGAAGCTCCTCACGCACGCCGAGACGGGGGCAATCGCCGCGGCCCCGACGACGTCGCTCCCCGAGGACATCGGCGGCGTCCGGAACTGGGACTACCGCTACAACTGGCTGCGGGACGCCGGGTTCACCATCCAGACGCTCATGAACCTCGGGCACGTCGAGGAGGCGGACAGCTACTTCGAGTGGTTCATGGACCTGTGTCACGCCGACGACCCCGCGGAGATGAAGCCGGTCTACGGCCTCCACGGCGACCCCGACCTCGCCGAGCGGGAACTCGATCACCTCGAGGGCTACCGGGAGTCACAGCCCGTCCGGGTCGGCAACGGGGCCGCGGAGCAGACCCAACTCGACGTGTACGGGGAACTGCTCCTCGGGGTCGACGAGATGCGGTGCTACGGCCGGTCGCTCGACGACGACTGGCCGGCGATCAGGAACATCGTCGAGTACGTGGCCGACGTCTGGGACGAGACGGACGCCGGCATCTGGGAGGTCCGCGGCGGCGAACAGCAGTTCGTCTACTCGAAGGTGATGTGCTGGGTCGCCCTCGACCGGGGAATCGCGATCGCGGAACAGGAGGGCTTCGACGCCCCCCTCGAGTCCTGGCGGGCCACTCGCGAGGCAATCAGGGCGGACGTCCTCGAGAACGGGTACGACGACGATATCGGGTCGTTCGTGCAGTCGTACGGCTCGACGGCGATCGATGCGACGGGGCTTTTGATCCCCGTCGTCGGCTTCCTCCCGTTCGACGACGAGCGGGTCCAGGGGACCATCGAAACGATCGAGTCTCGGCTGGCCGAAAACGACGTACTCGTCAGGCGGTACGACGGCGACGACGGGCTTCCGGGGTCGGAGGGAGCCTTCCTCCTGTGTTCGTGCTGGCTGGTCGACGCGCTCGCGCTCTCCGGGCGTGCCGACGAGGCCCGCGACCGACTCGAGGCGCTGACCGGGCACCTGAACCCGCTGAACCTCCTGTCCGAGGAGATCGACACGGAGACGGGACGGTACCTGGGGAACTACCCGCAGGCGTTCAGCCATCTCCGGCGATCCGGCCCTGGAAGACCGGGCGTGACCGCCGCTGCGGGCAGCACACTCACAGATTTACCGCTCTCGAACTCGAGTCTGTCCAGCGGCCCGCCGGCGTTCCTCCGGCCGGACACGCGGAGCTATCGGGCGAACAAAAAGAGAAACGAGCCGTCCGATCAGTCCGTAATGACGGTGCTGGAGTCGCCAACGGCGACGTTCGGACCGCCCCGATCGACGGCCCGGAGGTTCTGGCCGGTCTCGGTCGACTCCTCGCTCCAGTCGCCGTCGTAGCGGAAGACGCGGCCGCTCTCGCCGACCGCGTAGCCGTCCTCGCCGTCGACCTCGACGTCGCGCAACGTCGCGTTCGCGACGGTGGTGCTCGACCACTCGCCGTCGTAGCGGTAGACGACGCCACCACCGGCGGCCACCCGGACGTCCGTGGCGCCGTCGCTGTCGAGCCCGTAGAAGCTCTCGTTGGCATCCGGGACACCGATCCGGTCGTAGGAGGACCCGTCGGTGGTATCGAAGGCGCTGCCGTTCGTGTTGACCACGTGACCCGACTTCGCGTCGTAGAAGTCGATGCCGGTGAGGGCGTCCCCTTGACCGACCTGCACGGAGTTCCACTTGCCGCTCCGGCCGTTCTCGAAGCTGTAGGAGACGATGCCGGAGCCGTCGGCGACGTAGACGTTGGCCTCGCCGCCCTGGCCGGTGACGGCGATGTCCAGGAAGTTGTTGGTGTTGTCCTGCGGAGAGCCGCGGTCGTCGATACCGCCCGTCTTGACGTCGTACTCGCCGACGGCACCGGAGGCCCCGGCGAACCACAGCCGGTCGCCGTCGTCGGTGACGTCGGCACAGAGGAGGTCCCGGCCGTCGCCGGTGACGCCGCCGTCGGTCACCTTCCGCCAGCCCTTCTCGGTCCGCTCGAGGACGACGCCGTCCTGGCCGACCGCGTAGGCGCCGTCGCTGGCGTAGGCGACGTCGTAGAGGGCGCCGTCGGTCGGCGCCTTCTCGACCGTCCACTCGGTCGCGGCGGCGGCGGTCGGGACCGCTGCGGCGGCACAGATCGATCCGGCGATCTTCAGTACAGCCCGTCTGCTCGCGGTCTCGCGCAACATCGTGGTCCGATCTCTCTCCTCGATAGCTGTTAAATCTCCAAGAATACTTCCAAACTGAAATGATCACAAGCTTAATATAATGGCGAGCGACGGCGAACGACCGACGCCGATCGCCCCGGTCACAGGGTCTTTATCGGTCGGTCCCCTTCCGTCGGCATGAGCGACCGCGACGCACCGGGACGGGGCCGGCCGCCGGAGCCCCGGGAGATCGAGCCGGCCGCCCCCGAGGAGTTCGGCCTGACGCAGGTCTGGTGGGGCGACGGAAAGGGCAAGACGACCGCGACGCTGGGCATGGCGTTCCGGGCGGCCGGCCACGGCTTCCGGGTCCACGTCCTGCAGTTCATGAAGGGCGGCGCCGCGAGCGTCGAGGACGTCCGCGGGGAGTACAACGCCATCAGGGCGATACCGGGGCTGTCCTACGAGAACCTCGGCCACTACGGCTGGCACGCGATGAACGACGGCACCGACGAGCGGGACCACGCCGCCGAGGCCGAGGCGGGCTTCGAGCGCGCCCGCGAACTCGTCGACGCCGCCGCCGCGGCCGACCTCTCGACGCCGTTCGCTCTCGATTCCGACCCCGACGACGGGATGCACATGCTCGTCTTCGACGAGATTCTGTACGCCGCCGACCGCGAGCTCGTCGACCCCGAGGCGGTGGTCGACCTGATCGAGTCCGCTCCCGACGACCTCGAACTCGTGCTGTCGGGCAGCCACGAGCGTCCGGACTATCTCGTCGAGGCGGCCGACCTGGTGACGAACGTCCGGAAGGAAAAACACCCCATCGACGCCGGCCAGCGGGCCCGGAAGGGCACCGAGTACTGACCCCGACCCCGCCAGCAGACGGCCGTCTGACCCGTGGCGTGCGTCGGCACAAAGCCCATTAGGAGTCCCGACCCAGACCGGTCCGGAGGATGGGCGGGCGCACGCTCCTTCCCTCGTGCCCTTTCCCGGCGGCCGTCCGCTACACGAGGTCCGTGTCGTACTTGACGTAGTTGCCCAGCCAGCCACCGACGGCACCGAGCGCGACGGTGTAGAGGCCGCCGACGACGATCAAGACGAAGAATCCGAGACCGAAGACGGCCCCTACCCCGAGCAGCGCGTCGCCGGCGAGCACGACTCCTGCCAGGAGACTCCCGAACAGCAGGAACAGCACCAGCGGGATCGCCGCGACGACGCCGGCGTAGGCACCGACGCGGAGTCCCACCCCGCGGTCGCCGCCCTGGAGGTAGCCGGCGACGATGCCGCCGAGCACCGGCGAGAACGGGACGAACGCCAGCAGTATCGAGGCGATGCCGCCGATGACCGCGTTGGCGAGCGTGTCTCCCTCGGCCATGGGTCGGGCTCCGCGGGCCGGGGAGATAAACACCCCGCCCGTCAGTCGTCGCCGGCGTCGACGACCAGGACGGGAACGTGAGTGGCCCGGAGGGTCCGCTCGGTGACGCTACCGAGCAGCGCCCGCGTGACGCCCGACCGGCCGTGCGAGCCCATCACCACGAGGTCGATATCGTTGTCGGCGGCGTAACTGGCGACCTTCTCGTGGGGCCGTCCCGAGGAGATGTGTTCGACGACGTCGAGGCCGCGCTCGGCGGCGCGGTCGGCGACGTGGCCGGTCGCCGCCTCGGCCCGTTCGCGGACCTCGTCCATCTCGCCGAACCGGCCCTGCTCGATGCGGTCGAGCTGCTCGGCGCCGAGCGCCAGGCTCATCGAGTCGACGTCGACCACGTAGAGGGCGTGGAGTTCCGCGCCGTACCGTTCTGCGAGTTCCAGCGCGTGGCCGACCGCCATTTCCGCCACCTCGCTGCCGTCCGTCGGCACGAGTATCCGCTCGTACATCGGTCAGTCGTCCGCGGGGGTTTCGCCCCCGTCGGTGGCGACGGCGTCCTCGGCGGACTGCTGTTGGCCCATCGGCTCGGGGCTGTGACACTGCCGGACGAGCCGCTTGGTCTCCATCGGCGGTTCCGGCGTGGCGAGCGAGACGGCGATGGTGACGACGAACACCACCGGCGTCCCGACCAGCGCCGCGCCGATCGGCGGGACGTACTGTGCGTACACCGGCACGAGCGCTCCGCTTTCGCCGGCGGCGGCGCCCAGCGCGTCGACGTAGGCCGGCAGGACGCTGTTGACGATCGAAGCGATCCAGATGAGCAGGCCGACGGTCATGCCGGCCAGTGCGCCCTGCCGGTTGGTGTTCTCCCACCATAGACCGAGGAAGAACATCGGGAACAGCACGATGCCGGCCAGCGAGAAGGCATACGCGACGAGCTCGCCGATGAGCGCCGGCGGGTTGAACGCGGTGACGGTCACCAGCGCGCCGATGGCGACGATGGTCAGCCGGCCGATGAGCACCTGCTGGCGCTGGGTGGCATCGGGGTTGATCAGCTCGGTGTAGATGTCGTGGGCGACCGCCGAGGAGGCGGTGATGAACAGCCCCGCGGTGGTCGCGATGGCGGCGGCCATCCCGCCGGCGGCGACCAGCCCGACGAACCACGACGGCAGCTGCGCGAACTGCGCGGCCAGCACGACGATGACGTCGCCCTCGGCACCGGTCATGCCGCCCTCGGCGTAGGCGCCGACCCCCTGAGTCGACCCGTAGAGGTCGACGCCGAAGGCCGCTATCGCCGGCGCCGCCCAGTACAGCAGCAGGATGAAGAATAGCCCGGCGACACACGACCAACGGGCGGTCCGCTCGTTCTCGACGGTGTAGAACCGCACCAGTACGTGCGGCAGCCCGCAGGTGCCGAACACCAGCGAGAACGCCGTCGCGACCCACAGGTAGTAGCTCGCGTCGACGAACGGCTCGGAGAACTGCCGCCCTAGCTCGTCGATGAGCGGGCCGTACTCCACCTGCGGCAGCACCGTCGAGTAGCCCTGTGTGAAGCCGACGACGTAAACGCCGGCCAGGAACGCGATGATGAGAATGACGTACTGGACGGCCATGTTCTTCGTCGCGCCCAACATGCCCGACAGCGCCAGGTAGCCGACGGTGATGGTCATCATCACGACGATCATCGGGACGATGTCCAGCCCGAAAACGTACTGACCGACCAGTCCCATGCCGCGGGCCTGTCCGACCGAGTAGACGTACGCGATGAGCAGCGTCGTGAACGCCCCCAGCGCGCGGGCGGTCGAGGAGTTGAACCGGTCGCCGACGAAGTCCGGCGCGGTGTACTTGCCGAACCGCCGCATCTGTGCGGCCAGGAAGATGAGCAACACGAAGTAGCCGGTCGTCCAGCCGACGATGAACGCCAGCCCGTAGAAGCCGGCCAGCGCTACCAGCCCCGCCAGCCCGAGATACGAGGCGGCGGACATCCAGTTGGCGCCGATGGCCATTCCGTTTTCGACGTTGCCGATGCCGCGGCCGGCGACCCACATGCCTTCGGTGTCGGCCACCTTGAACACGTAGCCGATGACGAGAAACGACGCCATCATGAGGAAGACCATCACGGCCGGAACCGGCTTGAACGAGATGTCCAGCGCCTCGGCCTGCAAGGGGATCACCGCTCGACACCCCCGTCAGCGGCGGCCGTCTCGCTGCCGGACTCGCGGGCGTCGACGGTCCCGTGGTCGATGCCGTACTTCCGGTCGAGCCGGTCGCGGGCCCGGGCGTAGACGGCCGCCAGCACCAGCGACCCCGTCGGCGCGCCGAGCGCGACCAGGAGGTAGTGTAGCGGGAAGCCGGCGACCGGCACCCGCGTCGTCATCGCCTCCGGGGCGAAGTAGGTCGCCGTCACCGGCCCCCAGACGACGAGTACCCACACGAGGAACGTTCCCCAGACGAGCTTCAGGTGCTCCCGCATGAACGGCGTCGAGGGACGGAGGATGTTCACCTCCGACTCGAGGTAGTCGGTCTGTCGGTGCGCCTGTGCGGCCTGCGAGACGGTGCCGCCGTCCGTTTCGACGTCGGACGTCGCGGCTCCGTCGCGGTCGTGTGTGTCGTTATCTGCCATGGATTTCGGTGGGATCGGCGTGATCGCGGTCGGTCGAACGGCGGTACGGCGGCGGGGTCAGTCCCCCGTCACCTTCGCTTCGATGTCGTCGACGACGTCCGGGTTACGGAGCGTGCTGGTGTTGCCCAGCTCGTCGTCGTTGGCGATGTCCTCCAGCAGCCGGCGCATGATCTTCCCGGAACGGGTCTTCGGCAGCTCCGGCGTGAAGATGACCTCCTCGGGGCGGGCAATGGGACCGATGGCTTCCTCGACGCCCTCGATGACCCGCTCGCGGGTCTCCTCGTCCTCCTCGTAGCCGTCCTCGAGGATGACGTAGGTGTATACGGCCTCGCCTTTCATCTCGTGGTCGCCGCCGACGGCGGCGGCCTCGGCGACGCCCTCGACGTCGACGACCGCCGACTCGATCTCCATCGTGCCGAGCCGGTGGCCGGAGACGTTGATGACGTCGTCGACGCGGCCGAGAACGGTGATGTAGCCGTCGTCGTCGATCTTCGCGCCGTCCTCGGGAAAGTAAATCCACTCGTCATTCCCGGAATCGGAGTAAGCGTCCCAGTACTCCTCGATGAACCGCTCGTCGTTTTTGTACAGTGTCCGGAGCATCCCGGGCCACGGCCGGTCGACGGTGAGGTAGCCGGCCTCGCCGGGGGCGACCTCCTCGCCGTCGGCGTCGACGACGCGGGCGTCGACGCCCGGCAGCGGCGGCCCCGCCGACCCGGGCTTCATCGTCCCGATCCCCGGCAGCGTCGTGATCATCATGCCGCCGGTTTCGGTCTGCCACCAGGTGTCGACGACCGGGCAGGACTCGTCGCCGATGTGCCTGTAGTACCACTTCCAAGCCTTCGGATTGATGGGCTCGCCGACCGTCCCCAGCAGCCGGAGGCTGGAGAGGTCGTGACGGTCGGGGTACTCCTCGCCCCACTTCATGAACGCCCGGATGGCCGTCGGCGCGGTGTACAGCTGGGTGACGTCGTAGCCGTCGACGAGTTCCCACAGCCGGTCGTTGTCGGGGTGGTCCGGCGTCCCCTCGTACATGACCGTCGTCGTGCCGAGCGCCAGCGGCCCGTAGACGATGTAGGAGTGACCGGTGATCCAGCCGATGTCGGCCGCACACCAGTAGGTGTCCTCGGGCTTGACGTCCAGGACGGCGTGGGAGGTCCAGGACACGTACGAGAGGTAGCCGCCGGTGGTGTGCTTGACGCCCTTCGGTTCGCCGGTCGTCCCCGAGGTGTACATCAGGAACAGCATGTCCTCGGCGTCGCGGGTGACGGGGTCGACATCGGCGCCGGCGTGGTCGGCGACCAGGTCGTCGTAGTCGAAGTGGTCGTCGCCCAGCGCGTGATCATGGTCGTCACCGAGCCGGTCGACGACGACCGTCGTCGTGTCGTGGTCGACGCCCGCGAGGCCGTCGTCGGCCTTCGAGAGATGGTCCAGGGCGTCGCCGCGGCGGTAGTAGCCGTCGCAGGTGACGAGGAACTGCGAGTCGGCGGCGTTCATCCGCGTCGCCAGCGCGTCCGCCGAGAAGCCGGCGAACACCACCGAGTGTGGTGCGCCGATGCGGGCACACGCCAGCATCGCCATTGGCAGCTCCGGTATCATCGGCATGTACAGCGTGACGACGTCGTCCTCCTCGACGCCGAGGTCGCGCAGCGCGGCCGCGAACTCGTTGACCTCGCGGTGGAGCTCCGCGTAACTGAACTCCCGGGTGTCGCCCGGTTCGCCCTCCCACTGTATGGCGAGTTCGTCGCCGCGGGAGTCGAGATGCCGGTCGAGGCAGTTGTGCGAGGCGTTCAGTTCGCCGTCGACGAACCACTCGTAGAACGGCTCGTCGTCGTCGACCAGCACCTCGTCGTAGTCGGTCTCCCAGTCGACGAGGTCGGCGGCCCGCTCCCAACAGTCCGGCCAATCGTCCTCGAACTCCTCGTATATCGAGGGGTCGGAGACGTTGGCCTGCTCGACGAACTCCGCGGGCGGCTCGAACGCCTCCTGCTCGGCCAGCCGGGCCTCCAACTGTGTTTCCTCTGAGTCGGACATACCATCCGTTACACGGAAGCCGGCCGTAATAAACGGGTCGCCTGAACATACCAAACGTCCGCCCTCGCCGACCCGGCGCCGACCCGGACACGTAAGCGGTTTGCCGGCGCCGCCCCCAGCCGGTCGTGTGACGCGCGCCCGGACAGTCCTCGTCGCCGGCACCGCCAGCCACGTCGGCAAATCGACCGTCGCGGCCGGGCTCTGCCGGCTGCTGGCCGACCGCGGGGTCGACGTCGCCCCGTTCAAGGCCCAGAACATGTCGAACAACGCCCGCGCGGCCGCGTCGGCGACCGGCGACGGCTTCGGCGAGGTCGGCGTTTCCCAGTACGTTCAGGCCCGCGCCGCCCGGACGCCGGCGACGACCGACCACAACCCCGTGCTGTTGAAGCCCCGCGGCGACGGCGAGTCACAGCTCGTCCTCGACGGCGAGGCCGTCGCACATATCGCGGCTGGCGAGTACTACGAGACCCACTGGGAGCGGGCCCGCGCGACCGCCGCGGCGGCCCTCGACCGGCTGGCCCGCGGCCACGACGTCGTCGTCGCCGAGGGCGCCGGCTCCGTCGCCGAGATCAACCTCCAGCACCGCGACCTCGCGAACCTCGAGACCGCCCGGTTCGCCGACGCCGACGTGCTGCTCGTCGGCGACATCGAACGCGGCGGCGTCTTCGCCTCGCTGGTCGGCGCGCTCGAGCTCGTCCCCGACGACATCCGTGAGCGGGTCGCCGGCGCCGTCATCACCAAGTTCCGCGGCGACCGCTCACTTCTGGAGCCGGGGCTGGAGGAGTTCGAGGCCCGCACCGGCATTCCGGTGGTCGGCGTCCTGCCGCACGACGACCCGGGACTCCCCGAGGAGGACAGTCTCGGGATTCCGGACCGCGGGGAGACGGGCGTCCTCGGCGCCGACGACGGCGTCGACGACGCCCGGACCGTGACGGTCGCCGTCCCCCGGCTCCCGCGGGCCTCGAACGTCACCGACGTCGAGCCGCTGGCGCGGGTTCCGGGCGTCCGGGTCCGGTTCCAGCCGCTCGAGGCCCCGCCCTCGGCCGACGCCGTCCTGCTGACGGGCACGAAGAACACCGCCGACGACGCCGTCGCCGCCCGGGAGGCGGGGCTCTTCGAGGAGCTGCGGGCCTTCGACGGCCCCGTCGTCGGGCTCTGCGGCGGCTACCAGCTGCTCGGCGAGCGGCTCGTCGGCGCCGCCGTCGAGTCGACCGGCGACGTCGACCGGCTCTCCGGTGCCGGACTCCTGCCGGTGGAGACGCGCTTCTCGGCGGACAAGACCGTCGCCGCCGTCGAGCGGGACCTCCGCGACTGCGGGCCGCTGGCCGGCGCCGACGGATCGGTCGTCGGCTACGAGATCCACATGGGCGACAGCCGCCTCCTCGGCGACGTCGACCGGCCCTTCGACGGCGAGGGCGCCGCCCGCGGCGACGTCCTCGGCACGTACCTCCACGGGCTGTTCGAGAACCATCACGCCCGGGCGGCCTTCGTCGAGCGGGTCTACGAGTCGGCCGGACGGCAGCGACCGGCGGCGGCCCGCGAGCGGGCGTCGCCACACGACGCTGCCGCCGCCCTCGTCGCCGACCTCGACCTCGACCCGCTGGGGCTGTGACCGCCGGGGGTGCCGGCTCCCCCAATGCTATGTTCCTGCACACGAACGTCCGCCCATGTCCGAGCAGTTCGGCAACCGGAAGCTCAACCGCGTGTACCGCGAGGGAATGTTCGACGGCAAGACGCCGGAGTTCCCGGCCGGCTACGAGGACCTGCGCGAGCGGGCCCACGAGGCGATGAGCGAGGAGGCCCACGCCTACGTCCACGGCGGCGCCGGCGCCGAGGAGACGTTCCGCGACGAGCAGGACTTCTCGGAGTGGCGGATCGTCCCCCGGATGCTGCAGGGCGTCGCCGACCGCGACCTGACGGCGGAGGTACTGGGCCAGGAGATCGACTACCCGACGATGGTGACGCCGCTGGGCGTCCAGGGGATGGTCCACGAGGAGGGCGAACTCGCGACGGCGGCCGCCTGCGACGAGCTGAACGTCCCATTCGTCCTCTCGTCGCTGTCCTCGAACTCGATGGAAGACGTCTCGGAAGCGCTGGGTGACACCCCGAAGTGGTTCCAGTTCTACTGGTCCAGCGACGAGGCCATCGCCCGCTCGTTCCTGAATCGTGCGGAGGCGGCCGGCTACGACGCCATCGTCGTCACCGTCGACGCGCCGACGCTGGGGTGGCGCGAACGCCTCATCGACCGCGGTTACTACCCGTTCCTCGACGGCCACGGCATCGCCAACTACTTTTCCGACCCCGCCTTCCGAGACCAACTCGAGGCCCCGCCCGAGGCGGACCCACAGGCCGCCGTCGATCACTTCCTCGACATCTTCGGGGACTCCTCGCTGACGTGGGACGACCTGGAGTTCGTCTTCGAGCACACCGACCTGCCCGTCCTGATCAAGGGGGTGCTCCACCCCGACGATGCCCGTCGCGCCGTCGCGGCCGGCGCCGACGGCGTCGGCGTCTCCACCCACGGCGGCCGCCAGGTCGACGGCTCCATCACCGCCTTGGAGGCACTGCCGGGAATCGTCGAGGCGGTCGGCGACGAGGCGACCGTCACCTTCGACTCCGGAATCCGCCGCGGGTCGGACGTCTACAAGGCGCTGGCGCTCGGCGCCGACGCCTGCCTCGTGGGCCGGCCGTTCGTCTACGGGCTGGCGCTGGGCGGTGCCGACGGCGTCCATCACGTCCTGGAGAACCTCATCGCCAACTTCGACCTGACCATGGGCCTCGCGGGGCGCGACGCCGCCGCCGATCTCGACCGCGGGTCGCTGCGACACGAGTCCGAACTGCCGCCGTGAGGGCGTCGTAGAACCGTTCTGGACGTCGACCGAGGGTTCAGTCGGCGTGAGCCGGCAGTCCGAAGGTTGCGTAGCCCCCCCATTTATATCGTGATCGGTCCGCCGGGACTTTTATCCCCCGTTCAACGAAGGGTCGGACCGTGAGAAGCGGGTCGGTTCTCGATTCGTTGCGACGACCGAGCCCGGTGGCCAGTATCGCGTATGCTGGATTCATGATCGGCGCTGTACTACGCTTCTCCCCTTCGTGACCGGGACCAGCACCCTCGCAGCGTGTGACTTCGGTGGGGGCGTCTACGGCCGCGTTTATGACCTCGTCGGGATTTAACCCCCTCGGATACAGCGTCCGAATCGCGTGGAGCGAGATGATGGTCTACTGGTCCGATGGATGTAATGGCCACGTTAGCTCGCTGTGGCCCTCCGTCGTCGGAATCGCGTTTCTTGCGGCAGCAGCGGTCAGTTCCTACCGATTACGCACGTAGTTCCTGGAACCCATGAAAGTGGAGCTGACCACCCTCCGAACGGAATCGATGGTTGCTGAATCGAACCCTCGTACGTACTCTCATACTTCGCCGACGCTGACATAAAACGGGACGGTCTCCTTCCGCCGATACTCCTCCGCCCGCAACTGCCGGACGGCCGCCCGGCCCATCTCGCGCCACTCCCGCCGGAGGGCGTCCAGTTCCTCCTCGGTCCCGGCCATCGTCCCCCGCCGCTCCCGGAGGCCGGCGCCGCTGGCCTTCCGGCCGACGGCTTCGATGTCAGCCTCGGAGTACGGCGGTTCGACGACGAGCGTCCGGTCGTACCGCGCGGTGGTGACGTCCGACAGCCCCTCGGCGCGGAGCAGGTCGGCCGCGTCGGCGCCCAGCGTGACGTCCGTCTCGACGCCGGCGAGGTACCGTTCGCGGGCCCGCGCCGCCAGCCGGCTCTCGGCGTCGATCGTCGACCGCACGGAGACGGCGGCATTGTCCGGTTCGATGCAGGCGACCCGCCCGCTCGCGACCCGGGCGAACTCCCGGACCGCCCGCCCGGGGTCGGGCAGGTTGATCAGCAGCGCCTGACAGACCACGAGGTCGACGGCGTCGTCGGCGACGGGCAGGCGGTAGGCGTCCCCGCGGACGACGGGGCCCTCGAGTTCGGCCAGCAGCGCCAGGTCGCGGTCGCAGCCGATCACTTCGCCGGGACACTCCTCCCGGAGGACGCGCGTCAGCGCGCCCTCGCCGCAGCCGACGTCGAGGACGCGGTCGCATTCCGACAGCTGCAGCGGCTCCAGCGCCGCCCGGCCGTCGGCCCACATGCCGTCGCGCGTCCGCCGGAGGTAGTCCGCGGAGAACCGACGCATCGGTGGCGATTGCGGGTCACGGCGAATAAAGAACGCGCTGTGTTCGCGGCGTCTCACCCGATGTCGGACTTCGTCAGCGCCGCCTGGTAGTGCGGCGTCCGGGGGTCACCGCGGCGGACGTCAGCCACCTGCCAGCCCGCATCGGCCGCCGCCGCCCGCAGTCGGTCAGGTCCGACGAGCCGGAAGGACAGTGTCTCGCCGACCTCGCCCTCGTAGGTCTGGTGATAGACGCGCCGTGCGACGCCGGCCTCGGGGTCGGGCCGGTGACCGAACAGCTCCGGCGCACGCTCGTGGCCGGGGTCGAAGCCGTCGATGACGGCGGTTCCGTCGCGGGTCGTGACGGCCGCCAGGTCCGCGAGGAACCGCCGCAACCTGGCCGGCGAGTCCGCCAGACACGCCTGCGTCCCGCGGGCGAAGACCGACCGGAAGCGGCCGTCGTCGAAGGTCTCCCGCAGCGAGAACATGTCCGCCCGGCGGGCGTCCGCGACGCCGCGGTCGTCCATCACCGCGACGAGATGGCGGCTGACGTCGGTCGCGACGGTTTCGAGGCGTTCCTGGAGGTACAGCGCGTGGCGGCCGGCGCCGGCGCCGACCTCGAGCAGCGGCCCCGAGAGCCACGATCCGACCCACTCGAGGCTCGGGCCGTCCGGTCGCTCGAAGTAGAATCGCTCTATCGGGTGCTCGCGGATCGCCCCGCCGTCGCGGTCCACGAGCGGGTGTGTCCGCTCGCCGCGGTGGTGGTCGCGTATCGCCCGCCCGAACGGATCCGGTTCCATGGTCAAGGCGACGACCGGGGAGAATGTAGGATTATCTGATATGTGGTACCCAGTAACGTGTGACACGGTATCACGGAAAAGGGGTTGCGCCCGTCGTCGACTACCCCTCGTACAGTTCCCGGACGCGTTCGATGTTCCACTCGTAGGACCGGCCGTTCTCCGTCGGCGTTTCCAAGACGAACGGCACGCTCTCGACGGCGTCGTGGTTGACGAACGCGCGCATGCCCGCCTCGCCGATCTCGCCCTCGCCGACGTGGGCGTGTTCGTCCTTGTTGGTGCCGCAGTCGTGTGGGCGGTGTCGAGACAGACGTCCAGTTCCAGGTCGCACCGCTCCAGCACGCCGGCCAGTTCCTCGAAGCTGGCGCCGAGTTTCGTCCCGCTGCCGGCGTCGGACTCGATGAGAACGGTCACGCCGTCGGGGACGTCGAGTGCCTCCAGCGCGGAGGCGGCGTTGTCGAGTCCGTCTTCGACGCCCGCGCCCGTGTGGGCGCCGAGATGGACGTTGACGTACGGAATCGACAGCTTCGCGGCGGCGTCGACTTCCTTCTGCATGGAGTCGACGGATTTCTCACGGAGGTTCGACTTCGGGGTGCAGAGGTTCACCAGGTACGACGAGTGGATGACCCACGGGCCGACGTCGCCCTCGGCGGCGACCTCGCGGAACCGTTCGGCCTCCTCGTCGCCGATGTCGGGGTCCTGCCACACCTGCGGGGAGTGGGTGAATATCTGTCCGCAGGTGCCGCCGTACTCCAGTTGCTCCTCGACGGCATTGTGGACGCCACCCGCGATGGAGGTGTGTGCGCCGATGTCGAGCATGTAGTCGCTCCGAACAGCCGGGAAATAGGGGCTTCGGAATCGGCGGTCCTCGCGGGTCAGGCGTCCGTCGTCTCGGCGACCGCGCGGCCGGTCTCGACGCCGAAGATCTCGAAGCGTGCGCCGCCGGCTTCGCTTTCGGTCGCGGAGACGGTCCAGCCGTGGGCCTCGGCGACCTCCTTGACGATGGCGAGGCCGAACCCGGTACCTGCCTCCTCGGTGGAGTAGCCGAACTCGAAGACCTCCCCGCGCTTCTCTCCGGGGATGCCGACGCCGTCGTCGGCGACGTAGAAGCCGTTGCCGTCCACCAGGGGGCCGACCTCGACGGTCACCGACCCGTCGTCGGAGCTGCTCTGCTCGACGGCGTCCTCGGGAGCGTCAGCGACCGAGGGCTCGGAAGCGTCCTCGCTTCCGGCGTCCTCCTGAGCCCGCGAAGGAGGGCTCGTCGAGCTGTGCTCGACGGCGTCCTCGGGAGCGTCAGCGACCGAGGGCTCGGAAGCGTCCTCGCCTTCGGCGTCGTCGGCCTCCGGCCGACTGCTCGTGGAACCGTGTTCTACGGCGTCCTCCTGAGCCCGCGAAGGAGGGCTCGTCGAGCTATGCTCCACGGCGTCCTCCCGAGCCCGCGAGGGAGGGCTCGTCGAGCTGTGCTCGACGGCGTTCCGGAAGAGGTTCTCGAACAGCCGTTTCACCCGGTCGCCCTCGGCCTCGAACGTCAGATCGCCTTCGACGGTCAGGGTAGCCTCGTCCGTCTCCACGAGGCTCCAGCTCTCCTCGGCGACCGCGGTGAGCGACACCGGCTCCGTTCCGTCGACCAGTCGGCCCTCCCGGGCCAGCGTCAGCAGGTCCTCGATGAGCGTCTCCATGCGTTCGAGCGCCGTCGCGGTGGCCGCGAGGTCCTGGTCCTCGTCGTCGCGGACCTCCCGCGCGAGTTCGAGCCGGCCCTTCGCGATCGACAGCGGGTTCCGGAGGTCGTGGGAGACCACGCTCGCGAACCGCTCGAGCCGCCGGTTCTGCCGCTCTAGTTCCGTCCGGTACCGTTCGCGTTCGGTGATGTCGGTCAGCGTTATCAGCCGGCCCCGGCTGGCCTCCGCGGTCGAGAAAGGGTTCGCCGAGAGCTGGTAGTACCGCATCCCGCCGACGCGTTGGATGTCGACGACGGCCTCCCCGGTGTCGAGGTGTTCGGCCAGCTCCGGGACGACCGCGTCGACGCGTCCGTCGACGGTCAACCCCTCGAACAGCTTCTCGGCCTCGGCGTTGTAGTCCCGGATGCGGTTGTCGTCGTCCAGCACGATGACGGGATCGTCGCGCTCGCCGGCCAGTTGGACCGACCGGAGGTCGTCGAAGTACACGAAGAGAACGCCGACGGAGAAGGCGGCCACGCCGAGCGGCTCGTATGTGATGTCCAAGAGTAGGGGGCTCGTCGCGCCCGCGAAATCGAGGACGACCGGTAGCCCCGTCAGCCCGACCAGCACGACGAGCGGTCGCGTCTCGTGGCCGACCTGCCAGAACAGTTCGATGAGCATGAAGTAGCCGACGGCAGACAGCGCGTACGCCAGCCCCATCGCGAGCCAGTGGAGCGGCTCGTTGGTGACCGTGAGGTGAGGAAACGGCGTCTCGACGAACGACGTTCGAAAGTACCGCCCGTGAACAGGGTTGGTGAGCTTCGCCGCCACGACGGCGAGAAAGATCCCCGCCGCGAGCCGTCGAAGGGGCCGCGAGCGGTGGAGTCGCCGGCCGGTGTAGGCCGAACAGAAGTACAGCCACGGCCCGACGGTTCCGAAGCCGATTATCAGCCCAGCGTAGTGAAAGGCGAGCGTGAGGTCGGTCGTCGGCGCGACCAGGAAGCCGACGTGAGCGCTCGCCCAGGCGCCGCTCGCGACCAGCAGTGCCACGAGGCCGCGACGGGTGGTGACGTGGTCGATGCTGGCTGCCCGCGGAACCCCGGCAAAGCAGGCGACGGCTGCCGCCCCGAAGATTCCGACGTACGCGAGAAACGCGGCGTCGGGCGGCAGCGAGGCCATGTTGACGGCTGATAACGGCAGCTCGAAGATAAGTTGTGCGCTACCGGCCCTGGTCCTGGGTCACGCGGCCGGCTCGTCCGACGCGTCGCGGAGCTCGAAGCGTGCGCCGCCGGCTTCGCTTTCGGTCGCGGAGACGGTCCAGCCGTGGGCCTCGGCGACGGTCTCGACGATAGCCAGCCCGAGGCCGGTGCCGTCCTCGGTGCCGGAACGGCCGGACTCGAGGATGTCCTCCCGGTGGGCCTCGGGGATGCCGACGCCGTCGTCGGCGACGTAGAAGCCGTCCCCGTCCTCCAGGGCGCCGACGGTGACC
Source organism: Halobacteriales archaeon QS_8_69_73 (assembly GCA_003022945.1). GTDB lineage: Archaea > Halobacteriota > Halobacteria > Halobacteriales > Haloarculaceae > Natronomonas. Next base: position 18,738 of record PXRZ01000079.1, read on the forward strand.
GCCGTCGCGCCGTCGCCGTGTTCGGCGGCGTTGCTGAAGAGGTTCTCCAGCAGCTGCCGGAGCCGCTCGGGGTCGGCCTCGACGGTCGCGTCGTCGTCGACGACCAGCTCGAGATCGCCGGTCTCGACGGTCGTCCAGGCCCGGTCGGCGGCGCTATGGAGCTCGACCGGCACCGGGTCGCTCTTCAGCTCGCCCTGCCGGGCCAGCGTCAGCAGCCCGTTGATCAGCTCGTCCATCCGCTCGTGGGCCCGCTCGACGGCGGCGTAGTGGTCCTCGTCGCCGGTCGCCCGCGCGAGGTCGAGCCGGCCCTTCGCGACCGACAGCGGGTTCCGGAGGTCGTGGCTGACGACGCTGGCGAACCGGTCGAGCCGCTCGTTCTGCTTGCTGAGCTCCGCGGCCCGCTGTTCCAGCTTGCGCTCCCGCTCCAGGCGGTTGATGGCCGCGACGGCGTGCTCGGCCAGCAGCTCCGCCAGCTGGCGGTCGGCCGCCGAGAAGGCGGCCTCCTCCCGAGCGACGGCCTGGAACATCCCCCGGTCGCCGAGCGGGACGCTCAGCGCCGAGCGGTACTCGAAGTTCGCCGGCGCGTACCGGCTCCCGCGGAGGTCGTCGACGATGCGTGTCTCGCCGGTGCGGGCCGTCTCGGCGCCGAGGTTGTCCTCCTGCTCGATCGGCGTCTCCTGGTAGTAGTCCTCCAGGGAGACGCCGGAGCTGATCGCCTTCGGGGTGAGGGTGCCGTTTTCGATTTCGTCGATGAGCGAGAGGTCGAACTCCAGGATCTCCTCGGCGGCGTCGATGACCATCTCGTAGATGGCCGTCCGGTCGGTGACCGACTTCATCCGCTTCGCCACCCCGTGCAGCGCCTCGATGCGGCTGTTCTGCCGCTCGAGTTCGCGTTCACGTCTCTTCTGCTCTGTGATGTCGGTGTAGATGGCGTAGCCGCGGGTTTCGTCGCCGCCGATGTCGTGGGGGACGACGTGGAGGATGAAGTCCCGGAGCCCGTCGGCGGTCCGGCGCCGAACCTCCCGCTGGATCCCCTTGCCGTCCTCGACCCGGTCGTTGTAGGCGGCGGCCTTGGTCTCGCCGTCCTCCGGGACGATGTACTCGTCGACGCTCTCGCCGCGGAGCCGGTCGCCGTCGTAGCCGAAGGTCGACTCGAAGGCGGGGTTGACCCGCTCGGCGATCGGAGTGCCGTCTTCCATTCTGGTCTGGATGGTCGGGTCGGGGATGTTCTCGAACAGCGCCGCGAGGTCGTCCCGCTCCCGCCGGAGCGCCGTTTCGTCGGCCGCCCGATCGAGGGCGGCCTCGGCGTTGGCCGCCAGGACGGTCGTCAGCCGGCCTTCGTCGCCGGTGAAGCCGTTCGGCTCGGGGGCTGCGACGACGAAGACGCCGTGATCGCCGAGCGGGAAGCACACCCGGCCCTCGGCGTCGCTTCCGCCCGTCCGGATGGCGACGTCCGGCTCGCCGGCCCGGTAGACGTCCTCGACGGAGGCGTCGGTGTCGGCGGTCGGGGTCGTCCCGTCCGGCGCCGTCGCCGCCAGCCCGAGCCCGTCGTCTTCGGCGAGATAGACGGCGGCCTCGGGGACGTCGATCACCTCCCGTGCGGCCGAGGCGGTCAGCTCGGCGAGCCGTTCCGGCTCGGTTTCGGCCATCAGGCTCCGGGTCGCCTGGTGCAGCCGCCGAGGCCGGGCGTCGTGAGACCGGCCGCCGTCGGTCGCCCGCTCGACCCGGTCGGCGAGGCCGGCGACCGGGTCGCCGCCGTCCCGCGGGACGTAGTCGGTCACGCCGGCGTCGATGGCCTCGGCGGCGACCGCCTCGCTTCCAGCCTCGACGAACAGCAGGAACGGGAGTTTCGGCGCCCGCTCGCGGACCGTTTCGAGCAGGTCGACCCCGTCGCTGTCGCGGAGATCATACTCGGAGACGACGCAGTCGGCCCACCCGAGCCGCTCCAGTGCGGCGCCCGTCCCGCTGGCCTCCCGGAGCTCGAAGCCGTGCTCCTCGAGACGACCGACCGGCTCGTTTCTCTCCCCCTCGCGGCCGACGTACAGTACCCTCTTCACCTCCGTCACGGGTACACGTAGTGAGGCCCTCCCGTTTAATTATGAGCACGGTTTCGGCGCCACCAGTCCTCGCCGACCCTTCCGGTTCAGCGGCCGTCGACCCACCCCGGCCTGCTGGCGGCCGCCGCGACGCGGTACATCGCGAGTCCGACGAGCAGCAGCACCGCCCATAGCCCCGGCTGTCCGAGGGCGGCGACGGTCCGCGCCGCCGGGGCGACCGCCAACGGGAGCAGCCCGTTCAGTGTGGGCACGACGTGGTCGTTCAGGAGCACGATGAGCGCGAACAGGCCGTAAGCGTGGACGGCCGCGAGCCACACGCCGACGACGGGAACGAGCGGCCGACCGTCGGCGCGACGGAGTTCGGTCGCCAGCAGCGCGACGGCGGCGGGTAGCAGTACCGCGAGGTCCTGGGTGTAGACCCGTGGCGCGATCAGCGGGATCGCCGCGGCCCCGAGGGCGAACGTCTCGGCCTCGACGTCGGCGTCCGCCGACAGTAGCGCGACGGCCGTGATCGCGGCGGTCAGCCCCGCCCGGGCGACCAGGCCGGCCGTCGCCCCGACGGCGTGGAACGGCCGGTAGTACGGCGGCAGCCAGAGGTACGGCGGATACGGCGCCCGCGACTCGCCCCATCCTTTCCCCCAGGTCAGCACGTCGAGATAGCGGAGGTGGCTGTCGACGCCGAAGACGGCCACCGACAGCCCCGCCAGCGCGAGCCCGGTCGCGACCGCGGCGGCGAACCGCCGGCGGTCCTGTAGGAGGTGCGCTCCGACCGGAGCGTAGACGAACTTCATCGTCCCCGCGACGGCGGTGGCGGCGCCGGCCGTACAGGCGGCGAACCGGCCGTCCGGTTCGTCGTCGTACAGCACCCCGACCAGCCCGAAGGTCAGCAGCGCGGCGAGGAAGACCGACACCTGCGCCAGTTGCATCGAGACGATGACGGGGCCGAAGCCGGCGACCGCCCACAGCAGCAGCCCCCGCTCGTACCACGCCAGCGAGAGCCCGAAGCCCGCGACGGCGGCCTGCAGTCCGACCCACAGCAGCCCGACGGAAACGACGTTCAGCAGCACGCCGGCCTGCCGGAAGCTCAGCCCGAGCAGCGACGTCTCCGCGACCGGGACGAACAGCAGCACGAACACCGGCGGGTAGAGATAGCTGCCGTGGTAGCCACCGTCGTCGTTCTCGACGTAAAGCGGGTCGCCGGCCAGCCAGTTGTTCACCGCCGACCGGTAGGCGCCGAGGTCGAAGTAGCCGAACCGGCCGGCGATGCCGGCCGATTGGAGCCACCAGTGAACGAACGGGTACGCCAGAAGAAAGGCGAGCACCCCGAGCGACCCGGTCACGAACCACGGCCGACGGCGACGCAGCGACCACAGCTTCCGGAGGGCGGACACGGATAGCGTTGTACGAACGACCGGTAAACGTCTTTCGGAGCGCCGCCGCGCTTACTCGATGCGGTAGCTGACGACGTCCTCCGCGCCGCAGTTGTGACAGCGGTCGTCGTCGCGGTCGAGCGTGGTCCCGCACCGGCGACACTCGTGGACCTCCGCCGGACCGTCGAACAACCGTCGAATGCGCGTGAGTACGGACATGTGTGAAGCGGACCGCCTGGCTTCCGACGCGTCCCCCCCCACGTCGTGCAGTCCCCACACCGACTTCACCGCGGGCTTTGATCTCGTGATACCTAAGAGCCACGACGTTTCAATCGCCGACCGACGGCGGGACGAGCCCGACCGACCGCATCCGGAAGGTCCCGTGTCTCCCGGCACATCCTCCGGCGATGCCCGACGAAGGGGCGACCGTCGAGACGCTCGACGACGACCCGACGGAGTGACCGGCCGTCCTGCAGGGCCTACTCCGGCGGGCCGACGGCCCGACCGACCGCGAGACGCTGGCCGACGAGCTGAGCGCCGACGCCGGCGAGCGCCGACTCGCGTTCCTCAAGCGGCTGGGCGTCCTCGCCGGCGACGACGACCCCCGACCGGGACTGTCGGCTGCGAGTCCCTCGACACCGACGACGAGGCTGTCCTCCACGGGGCGCTCGCGGCCGCGGTCGACGGCTTCGACACGACGACGGAGGCGCTGGCCGTCCGTCCCTGACCGATGTCGAGGTGGCGGATCTGCTGTCGGCGACGCTGGACTCGGCGGTCGACCCGGCGACAGCCAAACGGTACCGCGTGTGGCTCCACGCGCTCGGCTACCTCACCCGCGACGACGGGGTCGACGAGCTGACACGGAAGGGCCGGCGGCTGGTCGTCGCGACCGACCGGCTGACGTCCAGCGGCGCGGACCGGGACGCCGCCCCGGAGTCGGGCACGGAGTCGACCGCCGGTTCGTCGCCCGACGCGGAGCCACCCCCGCCGGCCGCCGACCGTAGGATGGGCACCGACGTCGACCGCGAGACGCTAGAGCGCGACCTCCGCGCCCGCTACGACGACGTCTGCGTGCTCTGCGGCGACAGACGCCAGCGCGGCCCCGAAGCCGGGCACGCCGTCGTCCACTACCTCATGCCGCCGGCGCCACCACACGACGGCCCGGTGACGCCGGCGAACGCCCTCGTGGTCTGTCCGAACCACCGGGCCGACCTCGACTACGGGAGGTGACCGTCGACCCGCGGTCGCTGACCGTCGAACACTCCTACGAGCAGTCGGTCGACGGTCGGCGACTCCTGACGGCCGACGACTACGAGGTCGGCGCCCAGTACCTCGCCTACCACAACGACGTCGTCGCCGGCAAGTGAGACGACGTCCGGGTCAACCTGGCTGTCGGACAGGTATTGCGACGGCGTCGTCACGACCGTGGCAGACATCTCCAGTACGCCTCGCGTTCAGCAATCCGGTACCCGGCGTCCCGGAGCCGGGCCCGCAGTTTCGCCGTCGAGAGGTCTCCGAATCCCTCGTCGTGTGTCTCGATGAAGAGCGCAGGCCGTCGGGTCGCCAGCGTCTCCTCGGCGCCGGCCAGCACGGCCGGCGCGTCCCCTTCGACATCAATCTTGACCACGTCCGGCTCCGGTGCCGTCGCCGCGAGGCCGTCGAGCGTCCGTACCCGAACCGTCGTTCTCTCGGCGACAGTCGCCTCCCACCGGGTCGCACTCTCGCGGTCGAACCCGGACAGCTCCGGGTACGTCGAGACGTAGAAGCTGCGCCGCTCGTCCGTGTCGCCGAGCCCGCACCGACGTACCTCGACCCGGTCGCCGAGTCCGTTGAGCGCCACCGTCGCGCGTAGATGCGTCGCGTTCCGAGGGGCAGGCTCGACGGCGACCACCCGACGCCGTGGCGCGACCGAGGCGAGCGCGGCAGCGTATATCCCGATGTTGGCGCCGACGTCGTAGATGACCGCGTCCGGGTCGCTGAACGAGTCGATCGCCGCCAGCATCGGGTCGTCGGCGTGTCGCCGCACGAGCTCGTACGTCCGGATCGTCCCGGCCGCCGTCTCGTTCATCCGCGAGAGCAGCCGTCGCTCGTAGTTCAGCCGGACCAGCCGGAAGTACGCCCGGTAGCCCACCCACCGAAGCGCCGCCGTCAGACGGTCGGACAGACGGCCCATCACCGTGATCGACGCGTCGCCCACGAATGTGTGTTCCGTGACCGGCCCCGATACGTGTGACTGGCGTCACGCATTGGTGAATTATACCGCAGGTCAGAGAAGTCCGCCCTCCCCGAATTGAACGGGGGAAGACGGTCGGCCTTGCTCCGCTCGGCCGCTGCGACTTCCGGGCTCAAACCGTGTCGGTTGGACTCATCACTGCTCACTGTCGTTCGTAAGAGTGCGCTCGCGGCTTCGCCGCTCGCCGCTTCGAGGCGCTCTCGGCGGTCGCGCCTCGCAGTCCGCCCTCCCCGATTTGAACGGGGGACAAGTCGATCTACAGTCGACTGCTCTACCAGCCTGAGCTAAGGGCGGTCATCATATGCCAGACGGCTGTCGGACTTAACGGTTTTGACCTTCGGCGGCGCCGACAGACGCCCGTCAGACACCGCGGGAAGATTGAAATACCGTCCCACACAACCGTCGGGCGGGCGATGAGCAAGATCACGTTCCGGGCGGACGACGACCTCGTCCGACAGCTCGAGGAGTTCGACGCCTCCAAGAGCGAGGTCATGCGCCGGGCGCTCCGGGCGTACCTCGGCGAGGACGACCGCGTAAACGCCGGGAACGGCAGCGTAAACGCGGATTCCGGAGCGGCCTCGGACGACGTACCCCTGGACGACATCATCGCAGAGCGGGTCGACGCCATCATCGCCGACCGACTCGACGGGTCGTTTACGCGCCGTGAGCCGCAGGACGTGAACGTAAACATCACGCTTGACGGCGATTCTGCTGGCGTGTCACACGAGACTGGCGACGGGCGTAAGACAGCAACCCAGGAGCGTGAAAACGCCTCCGACGAGTCGCCTGACGCGTGCAAACAGTGCGGCGAGGACCTGTCGCCGTCCGCCGTTTACTGCTCGAACTGCGGGGAGAAGACGTCCCACCGAGTCTTCTGTGAGTGCGGCGATGAGCTCCGGTCGGACTGGGGATTCTGCCCCAGTTGCGGCCGTCGAACCCCCGCAGCCGACGTCCTTCGAGACACGTAAACGCCGTCAGAAGACCTGAAACGCCTGAAAACGCTATTTTCGGCTCTCTGTCTTACGACGGGCAAAACGTTTAAGACCATTGCTTCTGTGAATACATTTGCGTAAGACGGCACGTCTTACACCGAGGGCAGTCGCCAGCATGCGCGGCTGTCGCGGTCGTTTCCCCGGTGTAAACGCGAAGTGGAGTGCGTGTGCATCGCCGTCTTACCCACAAACAGAGGGGAAGAACAAAATGGAGCGTGTGACACTACGGATTCCGAAGCAGCAGATCGAAGAGGTCGAACGCATGGTCGACACGGGAGAGTTCCCGAACCGGAGCGAGGCGATTCGCTCCGCCGTGCGCGAGATGTTGAACGAACAGGACGAGGGACGCGACGAGAGTCGCCCCTGGGCGAAGGTGTAGACGATGCAGGACATCGTCAACTCCGCGCTGGAGAACGCCGAGGCCGAACAGCGGGACATGGACGCCGACCTCGACGGCGACGGCGCCGAGTTCGGCGACCCCCGTATCGTCATCATTGGATGCGGTGGCGCCGGTAACAACACCGTCAATCGACTGTACAACATCGGCGTCGACGGCGCCGAAACCATCGCCATCAACACCGACAAGCAACACCTGCAAATGGTGGAGGCCGACACGAAGATCCTCGTCGGCAAGTCCCTGACCAATGGACTCGGGGCCGGCGGCGACCCCTCGATGGGCGAGCGTGCCACGGAGATGGCACAGGGCACCATCAAAGAGGTCCTCGGCGAGGCCGACCTCGTGTTCGTCACTGCGGGCATGGGCGGCGGCACCGGCACCGGTGCCGCGCCGGTCGTCTCGAAGATCGCCAAGGAGCAGGGCTCCATCGTCGTGGGCATGGTCTCGACGCCGTTCAACGTCGAGCGCGCCCGCACGGTGAAGGCCGAGGAGGGCCTCGAGAAGCTGCGGAACGAGGCCGATTCCATCATCGTACTGGACAACAACCGTCTACTGGACTACGTCCCGAACCTGCCCATCGGCAAGGCGTTCTCGGTGATGGACCAGATCATCGCCGAGACGGTCAAAGGCATCAGCGAGACCATCACCCAGCCGTCGCTCATCAACCTGGACTACGCGGACATGACCTCGATCATGAACCAGGGCGGCGTCGCGGTGATGCTCGTCGGTGAGACCCAGGACAAGAACAAGACAAAGGAGGTGGTCAACGACGCGATGAACCACCCGCTGCTGGACGTCGACTACCGCGGCGCCTCCGGCGGACTGGTCCACATCACGGGCGGCCCCGACCTCACGTTGAAGGAGGCCGAAGGGATAGCTCAGAACATCACCGAGCGCCTGGAGGCCTCGGCGAACGTGATCTGGGGGGCCCGCATCCAGGACGAGTACAAGGGCAAGGTCCGGGTCATGGCCATCATGACCGGGGTTCAGAGCGCCCAGATTCTCGGCCCGACGACCCAGAAGCAGGCCGACGCCTCCCGGGAGGCCATCGAAGACGTCGGCACCCAGGACGAGTTCGCCTCGTCCCCGCCGAGCAGTTCGGCCGACTCCAGTCGCGGCGGGTTCGGCGTCGGCGAGACCGACGGCGGCCACTCGGAGGTCGAGCGGAACAACGGGCTTGACGTAATCCGATAAGTCCGAAAGATTAGACGTATTTTTGCGGATAGCGTACCCCGATTAGTGGTACAACAAGTCAACTACGTCAGCTTACATTATCGCCGTAAACAGGATGTATGACGCCCGGCTGACGGACCCTCGCTCGGCGCTCAACGCGGCGCGTCGCTTGCGGGGTCCACGGTCCCGGCGGTCGACTCCCGCGCGAGCCACGAGGGTGTCCCGTCGCCGCTCGGCAGGACGCGGCTCCGACGCCCCATCGCTACCCCGCGTCGCCCTCGGCGACGACTTCGGGCTCGCCGGCGGGTAGTTCTAGCGTGAAGACGGCGCCATCGTCGTTCTCGACGCTGACGTCGCCGCCGTAGGCCTCGATCATCGCGTCGACGAAGAAGAGCCCGAAGCCGGAGTCGTCGGACGCCCCGCGGTCGCCGCGGTCGAAGACCGCCTCGAGCCGGTCGGGATCGATGCCGGCCCCGTTGTCGGCCACCCGGAGCCTCGCGCGGCCGTCATCGACGCTCGCGCTCGCGGTGACTTTCAGCCCCTCCCTGTCGTTGTGCTCGACGGCGTTCGTCACGACGTTGCCGACGACGTCCGCGAGCGCCTCGTCGGCTCTCACCGGCACCGTCTCCGGCAGGTCCGCCTCGAAGGTCACCGCCGGATAGGTCCGTTCGAGCCGGTCGAGTTCCGTCCGGACGACGCCGGCGGCATCGACGACCTCGAGGTCGACCGTCTCCTCGTCGCCCAGCGTCGACAGCACCGTCTGGGCGCGGTCGGCGAGCCCTGCGATGTCGTCACACCACTTGACGATGGTCTCGGCGTACTCGCGGTTCCGTCCCGACAGCGCGTCGGCGAGGAAGGCGGCCCGCGAACGGATGACGGTCACGCCGTTGAAAACGTCGTGTCTGATGATGCTGTTGACGAACTCCATCTGCGAGGCCCGGGCCTCCAGCTCCTCGGAGCGCTCCCGGAGCAGCTGCTCGCGGTCGGCCCGGTCGAGGGCGGCGCCGGCGTTTGGCACGGCGACGACCGTCTCCGGCCCGTCGAACGGTCCCCCCGCCTCAAGGCGGCGCATATCGCCGTCGTGGAACGCCGCCATGGCCGGGTCGCCGGCCGAGATATCCGACAGCTCATCGGCGCGGTCTGCTCCCGTCGCGTCGCCGACGGCGTCGGTCATCGCCACCGGGCGGTGCCGGCCGGCCCCCGGGTCGTGGCGCCACAGCGCCGCCAGCGGCTTCTCGAGCGTCTCGGCGGCCACCTCGACGGTCGCCTCGGCGACCTCGGTCCGGGTCGTCGCGTAGGCGAGCCGGCGGGTCCCCTCGTGGAGCTCCGTCAGCCGCCGCTCCCGTTCGTGTCTGTCGGTGATGTCCATCGCGGCACCGATGATCCGGTCGATGTCGTACCCCTCGACCACCGGTGTGAACCACGTCTTCAGCATCCGGCCGCCGACCTGCAGCGTCGCGTGGTCGGACTCGCCCTCCAGGGCTCGCTCGGCCGCCGTCTCGACGCTCGGCGACTCGACGCCGAGTTCGAAGACGGACGTCCCCCTGAGGTCGTCCGGGTCGACCCCGAGCCGCGACAGCCCCTGACCCTCGATGAAGATGATGTCACCCGTGTCGTCGACGGCGAACAGAATTATCGGTGCGCTCTCGACGACGGTCTTCAGCCGCCGGGTCTGTCGCCGAAGTCGCCGTTCGCGCTCCCGGCGGTCGCCGATGTCGCGGGCGATGCAGACGTAGTCGCCGTCGTCGATCGGCGTCAGCGTCAGCTCCTGCGGGAAGGTTCCGCCGTCGGCGCGTCTGCCGGTCGCCTCGCCGCGCCAGGCCTCGCCGGCGTCCAACTTCGGCATCGCCTCGGCATCCAGCCGGCGTCGCTCGTGGTCCGGGTGGCAGGTCTCCCAGCTCCGACCGACCATCTCTTCCGGGGCGTCGAAGCCGTACATTTCCGCGTGGGCTCGGTTGACGGTCACGAACTCGCCGTCGTCGACGATGGCGACCCCGTCGGTCGCCGCCTCCAGCGCCAGCCGGGTGCGGCGGGTCCGGCGGTACTGCCGGCGGCGCCTGGCGTCGATGTAGCCGGCCAGCAGTCCACCGCAGGCGCCGAGCGGCGCCACGAACGTGGCCGCGAACGCCCCGACCGCCGCCGGGTCGTCGGCGACGGTGACGACGGTGATTGCGACGACGACCGCGAAGGTGACGGCGCTGGCGGCGACCCAGGCGGCGACGATGCCGACGTCGCCGGGCGTGTACCCGACGGCGCGCAGCCGCCCTCCGACGGCGACGATGCCGGCGGCGACGACGACGGGCGGTCCCATCGTCGTCGGGTCGGTTTCCGGCCCGAAGGCGACGAACAGGACCGGCAGGGCGGCGAGGACGGCTCCGACGCCGACGACCGACCACGCCTGGAGCCGGTCGGCGGCTGTCCGTGCCCCCACCGCGGCAGCGAGCATGATCTGCCTTCGCCACCGGCCCGAGAAAACGCTTCCGCCGAGATCGGCTTTTTCACCGCCGCGTAGCGTGGGCGACGAGCCCCAGCCGCGACGCGGCCGTCGCCCGGTTCCGGCGGCTCGTCGAGGTGATCGGGACCGACCGGCTGCTGGTGCCGGTGCGGGCGGTGTAGGTCCATGGCGACGCCGCGCTGGGAATGGAAACCCCGTCGACCGCCTCGGTGTCTACCTTACCGAGGATCTATTACTGATGACGCCCCCGAGCACGCGCCGGGGTTCGCCGAGCAGCTCGGCGTCGAGGGCGTCGGCAAGACGGCGGCGGCCTGGGGGGAGCAACACTCAAATCGCGTCCGCGCGGCCGACGACGGCCTCGCCGCCCCGAAGCGGTGTCTCGCCGCCCACCTCTTCGGGGACGACGAACATATCTAGAGGTGTCCAACACGGGCTTCGAAAACGAGATCAGCCGGCGGGTCGAGGCGGCCCGCGCCCGCGAGGGGCACGGACGGCTACTGGACCCCCGGGCGGCGTGTCCGCGAGTCGACGGTCCCGCCAGCGCGAGCGGAGGGGTGCGTCGGCGTCCGACGATGACGACGGCGGCACGACGAGCGAGGAGGCGTTCCGCAGGCTCGCCGACGGCACGTTCGTCTTCCCAGCGCTGTCGACGGCCCTCAAGCCGCTCGACGTGGACAGGCGGGAGGCGGAGACGGCGGCCGAGGAACTGCGAGAGCGGCGCCGCAAACGCGAGGGTCTCACCGTCCGCGGCGATGTCATCTGATGAGCGGTGCGGCCGCTGGCCGGTAGCTAGCTCGGAAAATTGGGACCGTTACCGAAGGTCAGGGACGAGCGCCGCCCCGACCTCGCCGGCGTCGTACCGCTTTCTGGGGCCGCCGTCGGCGCGGATCTGATCGGTGGTTTCCTTCTCGGGCATGACCGGAACCATCGGGTCGATCTCGTCGCGGGGCATCTACCTCACCGCAGAACACACAATGTCTTAAATCTTAATCATCGTTAATGCATATCCCCGGCAAGTACTGTCGCGACGCCACCGAACCCTTATGTTCGAGACCGAGGTATCCGCACACAAATGGTCGAGGCGTTCGCGGTGGCCTCCGGGAAAGGGGGGACCGGTAAGACCACCGGCACGCTCGCCCTCGGAATGGCGCTGGCCGAGGAGTACGACGTGACGGTCGTCGACGCCGACACCGGCATGGCGAACCTGCTGTTCCACGCGGGGCTGGCGGACGTCGAGACGACGCTGCACGACGTCCTCGTCGAGGGGGGTGCGCCGGTGGCCGAGGCCACCTACGAGCGGTTCGGCATGCGGGTCGTCCCCTGC
>PXRZ01000073.1:0-2407 GCA_003022945.1 Halobacteriales archaeon QS_8_69_73
CTCGGGCGGGATCGGCGGTCGCGACCAGGACGACGGCAGCTTCAACGGCAAGCCCGACGTGATGGCCCCCGGCGGCGACATCGAGCCCGACTCGGTCGGCGCGATCGCCGCCGGCGTCGCCGGCGCGCCGTACCCGGTGCCGAGTCGCGTCGAACTCGTCCGGGCGGCGCTGGCACCCGGCTCCGGCTTCGACAGCGACGGCGACGTCCCGACGAACCCCCGCGACCACGTCTCCGTCGGCGGGACGTCGATGGCGTCGCCGTACACCTGCGGCACCGCCGGCCTCGTCGCCCAGGCGATGGAGGAGGACGCCCCCGACTCCATCGCACTGCCGGCGCCCGACGAGACGGGGCGGGAGGGCACGCTCCGGCTGAAACAGACCGTCCTGGCGACGGCCAGCGAGACCGTCTTCACCGCCGCGCCGTACCACGCCGCCAAGAACGTCCCGAGCACGCCGCAGTACACCCACGGCGAGCGGGACCCCTACGAGGGGTACGGCCGGGTCAACCCCGACGCGGCGGTCGACGCCGTCTCGCGGAACCTCCTCGGCACCGACCCGCAGCTCGGCGACAAGACCTACGAGGTGAGCCTCGAGGAGTCGGTCGGGACGAACATCCCGGTCGACTCCCGGGCCGTCGCCGGCTACGTCGACGTTCCCGGCGGCAGCCTCGACGTGTCCGTCGACTTCACGAGCTACACCGGCGGCAACCAAGGACTCGCCGCGGGGGCGCCGCACATCGACCTGTTCGTCTACGACGCCGAGAGTCCGGCCGCAAACGGCGAGCCCAACGTCGTCGCCTCCGACCAGGGTGTCCGGGGGTCCGCGTCGGTGTCGGTCGACGTCGACCGCGGCAGCCGCGGCGACCCCAACGAGCGGACCTTCTACGTCGTGGCGAAGATCGTCAACATCCCCGGCGTCGTCAACGGCTACGACGTCCAGGCGAACTTCGACATGGACGTGAACTTCGATCCCGCCGACGCGTTCCCGCCGAAGGAAGTCAACCTCGATGTCTCCGGCTCCCGCGCCGACGATGCGTCGGTGTTCACGGCCGGCCAGACGAACCGCGTCGAAATCACCGTCGACGATTTCAACGACGAACTGGCCGACGCGGTCGAGGTGTCCGACCAGGTGCCGGACGGCTGGTCCGTCGACGAGAACTTCGGCGACGTCGAGAGCTTCGACGAGGATGGTGTGGTGACATTCGAAGGGACGGCTTCCACGAGCGACGTCTCGGGTGACGGCAACAAGACCTTCTTTTACTTCGCGGAGGCGCCAGACGAGGGTGCCGACGATACCGGCACCTACACATTCGGCCCGGCCGAAGCCGAAGCAGTCGACCCCCAGACGTTCGATGACCCGAACAGAACGCAGGGCTCGACATCCGAGGAGTTCGGCGGCACCGACACCAACACCGTCGCCGGCGCCTCGACGAACGTCTGAGTGCGCCGGGCGGGATTCGCCCTGCAGCGCCCGTTCTCGCGTCGGTCGGAAAGTGCGCTCGCGGGTCACGACCCCATCCGTTCGCGTTATCGAGCCTCACTACGTTCGGCCTCGTTGTTCACGGCTCGCTTCGCTTGCCGTTCACACTATTCGAGACGCTTCCTACGCCCGCGTCTCGCGATGCGCCGTCCGGGACTCCCGCGAGCGAAGCGAGCGGGAGGTCGGACGGGGCCACGACCTCAGGAGTGCCCCGTCCGGGACTCTCGCGAGCAGCGAGGGACCGCCGGTCCCTCGGGCAGTCGGCGCACGGCGCCGACGACGGAGCGAGCGAGAGGTCGGACGGCGCACGACCTTGGGAGTGCGCCGTCCGGGAATCGAACCCGGGCTAGTGGCTTGGGAAGCCACTGTCCTACCACTGGACCAACGGCGCGCGTCGAATCGCTCGCCTGCGACACGCTGGCGTACTTTCCGCCCGTACTTGAACGTAGCGTCTCGCGGACGCGGGCGGAACTGGACGTCCACCGTCGGATAAGCGGAGATCAGTAGTCCAGAATGCCCGTACCGTGATCCGATGACGAACGCCTCACAGCTGCTGGACGGAACGGACATCGTCCCGACGGACGCTCGACCTCCCGGCGTCGACCGTCGAGCGGGTCGTCGAACTGTGCGAGGAAAGCGAACACAAGCAGAATATGTCGCCGGAGTCGGAGCCGTAGTCCGGAGCGGATGTCGCGGCCCGCCTCAGGCCTCTCGGACGACGATCCGGATGTCGTCGCCGTCCGTCAGCACGTAGCCGGGCGAGACGTCCTCGCCGTTCACCTGAATTATCACCTCGTATCCTTCGCCGTCGACGTACTCGGTGCCGTTGAACGTGACGGAGTTCTCGCCGACGCCGATGCCGAGGGTGCTCATGCCGTACTCCAGCGTCACCCCGGTGGCGTGGGCGTGCCACTCGCTGCCGTCGCC
>PXRZ01000073.1:2464-26707 GCA_003022945.1 Halobacteriales archaeon QS_8_69_73
CGCGGCCAGCAGGACGACCCCGATGGCGATCGGGCCGGTGGGGAATCCGCCGTCGTCGCCGTCACCGCCGACGCGGCGTTTGTCGATGGGGCCGAGCTCGTCGTAGTGCTCGGTCTCGAGGTGCTCCAAGTGGGCCGTCTCGCTTTCATGGGTGGCCCCGCAGTAGTCACACTCCGGCATCGGTCGGCACTACCTCGCCGAGCGGTTTCAATCTTTAGGAGGGCGAGAGGTCGCGACGGTCAGTTGTCGAGATCGCGCAGGTCGGCGGCGTTGGCGGCCACGAGCTCCTCGAACGCCTCGACGTCGGCGTCCGCCTGGGCGGCCGCAGGACGACGGTCTCGGAGCCGCCGCTTCAGTCGTCGCATCGCCGCGGGGTCGTTGTCGGCCAGCTCCGCGGCGACAGCCGCCGGCCGGTCGACGACCCGGGAGACCAGCCCCATCCGCCGGGCGGTCTCGGCGTCGATCACTCGGCCCGACAGCGAGAGGTCCATCGCCTCCCCGAGCCCGACGACCTCGGGGAGCCGGGCGGTGCCGCCCCAGGCGCCGAACAGCCCGAAGCCGACGCCGGGCTCGGCGAACGTCGCCTCGGGCGTCGCCACCCGGACGTCGCAGGCCAGCGCCAGCTCGACGCCGCCGCCCCGGGCCGGCCCGTCGACGCCGGCGACGACGACCGCCTCGGCGTCGGCGATGGCGTCGGCCGTGGCCTGCCCCCGGCGGACGAACGACTCGACGGCGTCGCCGGCATCGCTGGCGCCGTCGCCGTCGTCGACCGCCGCCGCGAGGTCGGCGACGACCGAGCGGTCGGCCCCGGCGCAGAACGCCTCCCCGGCGCCCCTGAGATGGACGACCGGCGTCTCGGCGTCGGTGACGACGTCGGCCAACGCCTCCAGCCCCGCCGGGGTGACCGCGTTGCGTCGCTCCGGACGGGACAGCGTCACCGTCCGGACGTCACCGTCGTCGTCGACGCGAATCATACCGGCGGAACGTCGCCGTTTCCAAAGGTCTTTGCCATTCCCTTCCCTATATGTTTGCAATGGAGGAAGCCGCCGCGGTCCGGCGGGCGGCGTCCGAGGCGACCGCGGACGTCGTACCAGGAGAACTCCGCGAGACGATCGACGACCACGTCGCCGACGGCTCCGTCGTCCCCGGGGTGTTGACCCTGTTGAGCGCGCGAGCCGTCTCCGGCGACGACCCCGACGACCTCGCCGAGCAGGCCGCCGGCGTCCAACTCATCTACGACGGACTCCGGCTCACCCGCCGACTCGCCCGCTCGAATCCCTGGAGGGCCGACGACGACCACGACGCCGACATGGCGGTTCTGGCGGCAGACGTCCTCGTCTCCCGGGGGTTCTACCTGCTGGCCCGCACCGAGGCCGCCGACGACGCCGTCGCCGTCGTCCGGTCGTTCGGCCACGACCAGACCGACCGCGAGGACGCCGACGACCGCGCCGCCGAACTGGACCGCCGGCTCGAGGTGGACGTCCTCGAGCTGGCAGTGACGGTCGGCGTCACCGCCGCCGACGGACCGGCGGACGCCGCCGCCGGCATCGCCGCCGAGTTCGCCCCCGAGGGCCCGCGGTTCGACGCCGTCGACAGCTTCTTCGACGACGCCCGCCGCAGCCAGGTCGCCAGCCTCTCGCCCGACGGCGGTCGGGCGTTGAATCGAAACGATTAACGGGAGAACCCGACTACCTTGGAGTGCCTGCCTGGGTAGCTTAGCGGTAAAGCGCGTCCTTGGTAAGGACGAGACCCCGGATTCAAATTCCGGCCTAGGCTCTCTTTCCCTGTCACATCCGGTAACTACTGGGCTCTCTGTGTATGGAACAAAAACCTATGTCCAAAGGACGAGTGCCCGGGTGTCTATGCGGCATCCTTTCGCTGTCATGCGATTTCAGCACAGATCAGTGGACAAGGCTGAGATACTCTTAACTCTCTAGTCCAGTTGTCATTTATGCTGTCATGGAGAAACGTGCGATGAGCTGCGGGTACAACAATAAATACCAGGGGGGTGCCTCTGGTCACCGAGAAAAGCAGAGAATACCTCAACCCGAGACAAGAGGTGGACTACCGGGAGTTCCGCCGTAACAGAGGATAGGAGGTCAGTCGAGTAGTGACCTGGCTCTCCGGTAGATAGGTGCGCCCAGCCAGTCGCGTTGTTCCGCGAGTTCATCCAGCCTCTCGACCGCTTCGTTCTGTTCCAGGACGCCTCTTTGAACCAGGGCCTTCAGAACAATCGGTGAGATAGCTACCTGGGCGTCGGTCACCATCTGTAGTTCGGGAAGTGCTCGGAGGTCGTCGGTGATCAGGAACTCCGCCCCTTCACTGTTGGCTAGGGTGGCGCAGCTTCCCTCTCCTCGGTCGACGCGGGAGGAGGTGAACGGTTCCGGGGCGCTGTGCGTTGGTATCCTGTCCGAGTTGTTCAGAACGGCGTGGGCGGCGTCTCCGTGACGGTCGTCGTAGCTCGCTGTCTCTTCCAGTTCCTGTATCACCGTGTCGGTTGTGTGAACATCGAACTCCGAGAGAAAGGTTTTAACGAGGTCGATAGAAGCCAGTGAGAGCAGTGCGCTTGTGTCCGCAACGATCATTTCTGTCCTGGTTAGTTACAGGTCTGCGAGTTCGTCAGCTAGGTTGTCGCCGCGGTCGAGAATGGTTTTCGAGGCCCTGACCGATTCGGCATCCTGACGGCCGATGAACTCCCCGAGAAGCTCGAAGCCGATTTGATCGTCCAGGTACAGTTCTACGACCGCCTCTTTGAATTTCTCGTCGCTTTCGACATCCTCTATGTAGTCTTGGAGTGCTTCTCTGACAATCTCCGTCCGGTTTTTGTTGCTGATTTCGGCCGCCACGTCCGCCTTGTCAACGAGGTCCTCTGGCAGCCGGAAATTGACCCTTGTGTTGCTCATATCGGTGCCCCTGTACACACATTGTACCCACGCCTTTGTAAAGGTTGGCCGGGAGTCGCCACTCTCCAACGTTGCTTAACTACCAATGCTTCAACTGAGAGTGTCGACACAGAGACGGAACCACTAACAAGATCTACCAGACATCAGGTTCCGCTACTGGACTATAATCAGGTCCCGCTCTGCTGACGACACCCCTCAGCAAGGTCCCGTGAACAGGTTACGATCAGCCCTTTAACTCCCGACGCCCGATCTACAGTGCACCAACCCCGAGCAACCGATGGAGAGCCGAACTAACTACGGGCCGGCTTGGAAGATTCAATACTCATGCGGATATCCAGTTCTCGCTTAGCACACACTCCGACTCTTCAACCCAGCCTGCAGACGTAGTGTTATTCAGCGTTCTAACAGGACGAGTGCCCGGCAATTCTTGTATCTGCAACCCCTACTCCGAGTTAGCACGGAAACCTCAGTGAAATCAGAAAGTCGCCGGAAGGTAGACGGACGGTGAAAACAGGGGGAAACCCAGTGGGAGCTGAAAACCGGCAGCAGAGGACACGACATATCATCTGTCCTTGGTAAGAACGAGATCCCGGATTCAAATTCCGGCCAGACTTGCGAAGGAATTCCCGACCCCGAAACGACGTTCAGCTTCGACCGCTCCGTTCGTCGGGGTCCTCCCGGACTCTCGTGTCGACCATCCGCCGGAAGACGACGGACCGTCGGGCGGGCCGCGTGACGGCTACTCGTCGGAGACGGCGCCTTCCTCCCAGCCCTCGCTGTGGATTCGCTCGTCGGGCGCCCCGAGCTCGCGCAGTCGCTCCTTCGTGTCGACGACCATCGGCGGGACGCCGCAGACGTAGAAGTCCCGAGCTTCGAACTCGTCGAAGAGGTCCTCAAGGTGTTCCTGGACGTAGCCGACGCGGCCGGTCCACTCCCAGTTGGGGTCCGACAGCGTGAACGTCACGTCCAGGTTGGCGTTGTTGGCCGCCAGCTCGTTCAGCGTCCCCCGGAGGAGAAGCGTCTCCTCGCGTTTCTCGCCGAGGACGACATGGACGTTGTCGGAGCCGTCCCGGAGGTACTGCCGGAGCATCGCCATCATCGGGGTGATGCCGGTCCCGCTGGCGAGGAAGGCGACGTCCCGGTCGGTGTCGTCGAGCGCCAGCGCCCCTTCGAGCGGGCCGATGGTGACCTCGTCGCCCGGGTTGCGAGTGTGCATGTACGACGAGGCCAGCCCGTCGTCGTAGCGGCGGATCGTGAGCATCAGCTCGTCGGTCCCGGGGAGGTTCGTCGGCGAGTACGGCCGGGCAACCGTCTCGCCACCGGACTCGAAGCGGACGGTAGTGTGCTGGCCCGGCTCGTACTCGAAGGTATGGTCGGGGACGCGCAGCCGGATGGACTTGACTTGCGGCGTCAGTCGGTACGTGTCGACGACTGTGGCGGTGTGTGTCATTGTGGATCAGTTGAGTCGCGTGCCGTGGTACAGCATCGGCAGCCCCTGGACGACGGCGGCCGCGAGGCAGTGAACCGACTCGAACGGCTGGACGGCCACCACGAGGACCGCGCCGCCGAGGGTAGCCACGGTCGCGGCGGCGTACAGCCGGCGGCTCCAGTCGTTCGTGTATTCGGCGGTGACGAGGAAGCCGACCGCCGCTCCCCGGGGCTTCAGCAGGGTCGCGTCGGTCGGTCGACCGCCGAACGCGTGTGTGGTACCTCGTTCCGTCGCGGGCATCCATCACAGTGTCCGGGCTGGCGACCGTTAAATATTAGCTGAGTACACGTGATCCGCCTGGTAAATCGCGGGCGCCGCCGGAGGTCCGGGCGGCGGAACGGGTTTGTAACGGCGGCCACATCGTACGTGCATGGACGATCTCGAGGAGCGACTCGAGCGGGTCGAAGAGCAGGTCGAAAGCGTCGAGGAGACGCTCGAGCGGTACCGGGAACAACACGCCATCCTGCTGGCCAACGCCGACATCGACGCCCTCGACGAGCCGTCGTGTCCGGAGTGCGGCGACGGCACGCTGACGAAGAACTCCGGACTCTCGTGGGCGAAGGCCGTCTGCGAGGAGTGCGGCACCGCGTGGGTACTCAGCGGCTGACCGGCCGCTACCTCGTCGACACCGCGTAGGAGACGGCGGCGAGCAGGATCGCGCCGGTGGCGACGTTGACGAGCGTGAATTCGACGCTGCCGACGTAGCTCAGTCCCCACACCACCGTCGCCGCGAACGCCGTCGAGAGGACGACGTTCAGAGCGACGAGCACGCGCGGATCACCCTGCGTCCCGCTGGCGCCGGCGTCGAACCCGTCGGCGTCGTCCATGCGTCCGATCGGTGGCCGCGCCCCCTTAGCTTTTATCGGACCGGGTACAACGGTCGGTATGGCCGTCCGGAACCGCGACGGGGAGCCGGTGGACCCGGTGCCGTTTCTCGTCTCCGCGGGACTGTCGGTGATGCTCCTGTTCTCGGCGGGGCCGCTCTACGGCCTTGCCTACGGGCTGTCGGTCCGGACCTCCCTGGCCGTCGCGACGGCCGCCGCCGTCGCCGTCTCCGCGTTCGCCTACCACCGGCTGGTATGGGTCGCCTCCCCCTCGTGGGTGGACGTTCCGGCGGAGCTGCGGTTCCGGCGTCTCATCTACGTCGCGATCGCGTTCGGCGTCGTCCTGCTCGCGCTGTCGGTGCCGCTGCTATGAACGGGGTCGGGGTGGCGCTTAGACCGGGAGGATTAGTAGCCGCCGACCCTGGTGGGCGCCATGCGCGGGGTCGAGGTCTCCCGGTTCGTGCTGGCGCACCCGAGGGCGGTCCGGCGGACCCTCTCGCCGAAGTCGGTCATCGCCGCCGAGGGGACGTTCACCGTCGACGCCGTCGAGGAGACGGAGACGGGGGCCGTGGTCACGGCCGTCGGCCCCGGAATGTCGGTGCCGCTCCGGTTCGAGTCCCTCGAGGACGGCCTCCGGTACACCGCCGAGGGGGCGGTCGGTCCGTTCGACCGCCTCGAGACCGAGGTGACCGTCGCCGACGAGGCCAACGGCTCGCGGCTGCGGCTGCGATCGTCGGTGTCGCTGAACCTGCCGCTGCCGCTCGCCGACCGCGTCGCCGCCTGGAAGCGCCGCGGGGAGCTCCGGCGGGCCGCCGAGGAGCTGGCGGCATCCGTCGGCTGATCGGGCTGTGTGACGGACGGACACACCCGCAACAGGATTAGTCCTGTCCGTCACTCTCGGACGGTATGAGCATCCTCGACAGCATCACGGAGGTACTCACCGCCCAGTCGTCGGCGAAATCGCGGCCGGACGACGGCTCGAAGGGCGCCTACTGGTGTGACAACTGCGACGTCCGCATTCGGGACGTCGACCTGGAGGGCGACGAGACGTGTCCGGACTGCGGCGAGGAGATGCGGTTCGAGCGGGCCTCCGGCCGCTCCTGTGCCTGTTAGCGTCGGATCACCGTCTCGGCGCCCTGCTCGTCCGGGAACGGCTCCGCCGGGAGCTCTCCCATCTTCTCGTCGTCGGTGACGAGCGCGTCGTCCAGCGCCGTCTCGAGCGCGGCCCGCTCGTAGTCGGTGCCGATGAACACCAGTTCCGTCCGGCGGTCGCCGTGGTCGTCGTGCCACTTCAGGTCGGGGCGGTTCGAGCGGTAGAGATCCCGCTCGATTTCGGGGAGGCTCGCGATCCAGGGCCCCGCCGCCTCGGCCCGCACCGAGGGGCCGGCGTGGCCGACGACGACGCGGCAGTCGTTGTCGGCGACCCAGGCCGTCCCCTTCGAACGGACGACCCCCGGCGGCAGGTCGCGCAGGACCCCGGCGAACCGCTCAGGGTGGAAGGGCCGGCGCCGGCGGAAGGTGAACGACGAGACGCCATAGGTCTCCCGGGGGTGGTGGTGGTCGCCGTCGCCGTGGCCGTGGCCGGCCCCCGACAGCGCGCGCTTCCAGCCCGGCAGGTCGCCCGCCTCGTCGGGGTCGAACAGCCCGCGGTCGAACAGCCGGTCGGGGTCGACCGCCGAGAACGTCGTCCGGATCGTCTCGGCGCCCGGCTGGAGGGCGCCGACCAGCTCCTCGGCCTCGGCGAGTTCGGCGTCCGTACAGCGGTCGGCCTTGTTCAGCAGGATCACGTTCGACAGCTCGACCTGCTCGACCAGCAAATCCGACAGGGGGCGGTCGGCGCCGTCCGGGGCGGCGGCCGCCCCGCGGCGCTCGGGCTCTCCGCCGGCGAACGTGTCGAGGAACCGTCGGGTGTCGACGACGGTCACCAGGGTGTCGACCCGGTACAGCGCGGCGACCCGCGACTCGAGCGCGAACAGCCGCGCGACGGGCGCCGGCTCGGAGATGCCCGACGACTCCACCACGAGGGCGTCGAACTCGCGGTCGCGGGCCAGCCGGACGACGGCCGCCTCGAGATCGTCCTGTAGCTCACAGCAGATGCAGCCGTTCGACAGCTCCGTCACGCCGCCGGCCGGGTCGAGCTCCGACCCTTCGGCGATCAACTCGGCGTCGACGTTCACCTCGCCCATGTCGTTGACCAGGACCGCGACGTCGCGGTCGCCGGCGTTCGACAGCAGGTGGTTCAACAGCGTCGTCTTGCCCGCCCCCAGACTCCCGGAAAGCACCGTGACGGGGATGGCGTCGCCCATGCATCCTGCAGGGAACCGGAGAACTTGAAGCCGAGCCCGCGGCCCGCGAGCCGTCCCCGACAGCTTTTAACCGGGGATCACGTTGTCGTGCGGCACATGGAACTGGCCGACCGAATCGAGCGGTTCCGGCGGACGCTCGTCGAGTGGGCCCGGGGGCTCTACCACGGCATGGTGACCCATCCGGCCTACGAGAAGATCGAGAAGGAAGCCGAGGACACCGAGGACGCGTTCATGCTGGCCTGCTTTCCGGACGCCTTCGGCATCCCCTCGCCGGTGTCGTACTACACGGCCGAACTGTTGCCGTACCTGGAGGACGGCTTCGAGGCCTGGGAGCGGCGGCTGTGGGACCGCGGCTCCTACATCGAGCGCAAGGGCCAGCAGTACCACTTCTGATGGAGCCGTTCGTCTTCTTCGGCGGCAAGGGCGGCGTCGGCAAGACGACCGTCTCCTGTGCCTACGGCGTGAAGTCCGCGCGGGCGGGTCTGGAGACGCTCGTCGTCTCGACGGACCCCGCTCACTCGGTGTCGGACGTCTTCGACCGGTCGTTCGACGACGACCCGGCGCCGGTCGAGGGCGTCGACGGTCTCGAGGCGATGGAGATCGACCCCGACACGGAGGTCCAGCGGCACCTCGACGGCATCCGGAACGACCTCTCCGAGCAGGTGTCGGCGGCGATGGTCAACGAGATCAACCAGCAACTGGAGATGGCCCACCGGACGCCGGGCGCCTACGAGTCGGCGCTGTTCGACCGGTTCGTCGACGTGATGCGCGAGGCCGACGCCTACGACCGGGTCGTCTTCGACACCGCCCCGACCGGCGGCACGCTCCGCCTGCTGGGGCTGCCCGGGTTCCTCGAGGGGTGGATCGAGCGGCTGATGCACAAGCGCCGCAAGAGCATCGACCTCTTCGAGAAGGCCGCCGTCGGCAGCAACGAGCCGCGGCGGGTGATGGACGGCGACCCCGTGCTGGCCCGACTACAGGGCCGCAAGGAGTTCTTCGAGTTCGCCGGCCGCGCCCTCCGGGAGGACGCCGCCTTCCTGCTCGTGCTCACCCCCGACCGGCTGTCGGTCAACGAGACCGGCCGCGCGGTCGCGGAACTGCGCGAACGGGAGCTGTCGGTCCGCGGCCTCGTCGCCAACAGGCTCACCCCCGACCCCGACCCCGACGAGACGGGCCGCGGCGCGCGCTACCTCCGGGAGCGGGTCGCCACCGAGCGAGAGCGCCTCGAGGAGGTCCGGACGAGCCTCGACCCGCCGCTCGTCGCCGAGATCGAGAGCCGGACCGCCGAAATCAGGGGCGACCTCCTGGCGGAGGTCGCCACGGAGCTGGCCCTCGAGACCGACGCCGAGGCGCCGACCGTCGTCTGAGTCCGTCGACCGCGACCGGAGCGATCAAACGCCGGATCGGCTCGACGGCCGGGGCGCCGGCACGGAGCCGAGCCCGATACGTCCGCGAAGGGTCACGTAAAATACGCCAAAGAAAACTATTAACAACGCGTCGGCTATGTTTGCGAACTGAGCACACACATGGTGCAGGTCATCTGGATCGTGCTGGCGGTGCTAGTGACGTTCACGGCAGGATACATGAGCTACTCGAGGTATCTCGCACGGTTCCTCGAACTCGACGAGGAGACGGAGACGCCGGCACACAAGTACGAGGACGGACAGGAGTACATCCCGTCGAAGAAGCCGGTCCTGCTGGGGCACCACTACTCCAGCATCGCCGGTGGCGCACCGATCGTCGGGCCGATCACGGCGGGGGCGGTGTGGGGGTGGCTGCCCGCACTGCTGTGGGTCGCCGTCGGCAACCCGCTGATGGGCAGCGTCCACGACTTCGTCTCGCTTTCGGGGTCGCTCCGCCACGACGGCAAGTCCGTCGGCTACATCATCGGCGAGTACATCGGCGAGGGCGGCAAGAACATGCTGCTATGGTTCGCGTTCCTGACGATCATCCTCGTGGTGGCGGTGTTCGCGCTGGTCGTCTCCATCGTCTTCAACGCCTTCCCGCAGGTGACGACGGCCAGTCTCATCTACATCGCCCTGGCGTTCGTCTTCGGCGTCTACCTCTACCAGCTGAACGGGCCGTTCCTACCGGGAACGGCGCTGTTCGTCGCGGGCGTGTTCGCCGCCGTCTGGGTCGGCATCCAGTACCCGATGGCGCTGTTCCCGTACGTCGGCGACGGCGCCGGCTACCCGGCCGGGACCATCGTCTGCCGAACACTGCGGCGTGGATTCCGGTCGTGATGCTGTACGCCGGCATCGCCAGTGCGCTGCCGGTGTGGGTGCTGCTCCAGCCGCGGGACTACCTCTCGTCGTTCCTGCTGTACACGGGCGTGGGCGGTGCGCTGCTGGCGGTCATCGTCGGTACGGTGCTGGGGACCGCCGCGGAACCGCTCGTCATCGCCGACTCGCTGGGCGCCTTCCAGGGCTTCTGGGGCGTCGAAGGGACGCTGGCACCGCTGTTCCCGTTGCTTTTCATCACCATCGCCTGCGGGACCATCAGTGGCTTCCACTCGCTGGTCTCCTCGGGCACGACCGCGAAGCAACTCGACAAGGAAACCGACGCCCGTCTCATCGGCTATGGCGGGATGCTCGGCGAGGGACTGCTGGCGTCGGTCGCGCTCATCACGCTGGCAGTCGCGGGCACCACCACCGGCGGCGGCATCGGTCGCGCGCTGCCGAACTTCGCCTCCGGCGGCGGCATCATCCTCACCAGCCTGGGCATCCCTCAGGCCTACGGCGCGCCGTTCATGGCGCTGGTACTGGTGAGCTTCCTCTTGACCTCGACGGACACCGCCGTCCGTCTGGGTCGGTACATGATGGAGGAGATCGTCGGCCTTTCGGCCGGCGAGACC
This sequence comes from Halobacteriales archaeon QS_8_69_73, assembly GCA_003022945.1. GTDB lineage: Archaea > Halobacteriota > Halobacteria > Halobacteriales > Haloarculaceae > Natronomonas. The sequence continues at coordinate 12,841 of PXRZ01000073.1, forward strand.
TCCTCGGGGCTGGCCGTCGGCGGCGGTCTCCGCTCGGCGCTCGCGGAACTCGGCCGCGGCCGCTACACCAACCCCCTCATCCAGGCGGTTCCCGCCTACCTACTCGTCATCTCCGGCGAGTGGCTGACGCTGTGGGCGCTGTTCGGCGGCGCCAACCAGCTGCTCGCGGCGCTGGCGCTTCTGACCGCCACCGTCTGGCTCGCCAACTGGGACGACGGTAAGCAACTGTACTCGACGGGCGTCCCCATGGCCATCATGGTCACCATCACCATCCTCGGGCTCGGGTGGCTCGCTTTCTACGAGAACCTGTATCAGACCATCCTCCAGGGCGGCGCCGAGACCACGGGCGACCTGGTCTCCGCCTCGATCCGCATCGTGCTGGCACTCGTCCTCATCGGACTCGCGCTCGCCCTCGTCAAGAAGGGATACGACAACATTTCGACGGTCCGCGACAGGACCGGCGGCAGGGCGGTGGAACCGGGCGACGACTGACCTTCCCTCGCGGACGGCTTCTTTCGGGCGCTGCGCCTCGCGAGCGACGTCGCCGGGGTGGTCGGCGTCCGGCGCCTCGCCGACCGCGACTACGGCGTCCGCGCCGGCCCGGATCCGCGGGCGGGCCACCCGCCGGTCGGCCCTGCCGTCGCCACCGCCCGCGTCGTCTCCATCGACGGCAGCGTCGCCCGCCCGTCGGCGTCGACCCCGTCGACGGACTCGACGTCGCGATCCGTCGCCAGCGACGACGCGTGCGGCGTCAAGCGAGGCGACGGACCGGACCGTCTCCGGGGTTCCGACGACCACCACCGCAGGGACGGTCACCGAGACCGAGCCGCCGGCCCGCGTCGTCCTCGTAGACCCGCCGGAAGACCGTCGCCGCTACGTCCCGCCGGACGATCAGCTCCACGTCGCCGGACAGATCGATGGTGATGATCGTCATCTCGAACGTTCGCGTCTCGAGACGGCCGTCGAGTAACCCGACGACGCTGGAAGGGTAGCCGGCGAGGTCGCCTCGGCCTCACGGGCCCTGGGCCCCCGGGCAGGAGCCTACGATCCGTCAGTGCGGCTGCACCGCGGCGAGAACGGATCGGCGCGGGAGGGTCACCGCCAGAACTGCCTCGCGATCCGCGAGAGCAGGCCCTCCTCCGACGTGGAGACGTCCTCCCAGAGGACGAACGCCTCGACGACGTCGGCGGCCTCGCCGGCGACGTACTCCCGGTCGTCCGGGACGACGACGCCGAGGTTCACCTCGTAGTGGCCGTAGTAGCCGAGCTTCAGGAGCGTCCGCTCGCGCTGGCCGTCGACGAACTCCCGGACCGCCGCCGGCAGTTCGTCGGCCACCAGCACGAACGTGACGTCCGTCCGGTAGTGTTCCTCGTTGCCCTGGACCCGCTCGTCGGCCAGTTCGTGACCCAACTCGACCAGTCGCTCGAGCTCCCCGACCGTCGGCCGGTCGGTCCGGCGGGCGTAGAGGTACTCCTCGGACCGGTGGTCGGCGTACGACAGCGCCGGGTGGAAGAACTGCTTCTGATTGAGCACCCGCATCTCGCCGTGGAGGTCCCACCGCTCGCCCCGCAGGCGGTGGTCCCGCTCCAGGGTGTAGTTGTACATCAGCCGGTCGCCGACCCGGTCGAGGTAGGGGTCGTCCCAGTCGGGCACCTCCTCGACGACCTCGTCGGGCAGCTCCGACCGCGGGACGGCTCCCTCGGTCGGGTCCTCCCAGTCGTCGGCGCCGTACTCCGGCTCCCCGGCGGGGTCGGACTCCGACGACTCGCTCATCGTCCTACCGCGGCGGCTCCGCCCGCCGGCGGTGCCTCCGTGTCTCGACACCACATGCCGCCGAAAAGCCGTCTGATCGGCATAAACGCGTCGGTGGGGAGCTCGGCAGGTTTTGTTCCCGTAGGGCAATCGTGCGGTACGGACACATGACAAAGGATACCGAGGCCTGCGGTCGCTGCTCGATGACCGTCGTGGTCGACGCCGTCGACGAGGAGGAAGAGAAGGAGACGTCAGACCGAGACCCCTTCGAGGAGGACAGCATCGAGGTCGACCGCCGGGCGATAGACCGCGTCTCGCCGGCGGCCTGGGTGGGGCGGCTCTCGACGCGGCTCGACGAGATCGTTGGCCGGCTGGCCTGGCGCCGGTAGTCGTCTCGCGTGGCCCGGCCGACGTCGCCGAGCGATATCGACGAGCCTCGGATACCGGGCGACAGATGCTTTGCGGTGCGTTCACATGGAACGGTATGTCGCAGATACGGGACACCGGTCGCGAGATGCGAATCGACCCCGACACCGTCTCCGGCGGCTACTTCAAGCACGCCGTCTACAACCACTGGGATCCCTACGAGGACGTCGACGGGGCGCTGTTAGAGCAGGACCGTGAGCGGCTCGTCGCGGCGGAGAGCTTCGACGAGGCGGCCTTCGGCGGGTTGATGCAGACGCTGGCGCTGTTCGGCGCCGGCGAGGAGGCCGTCACCGAGGACCTCGCGCCGATGATGCTGGCCTTCGACGATATCGACGACCAGATGTTCATCTCCTCGCAGATCTACGAGGAGGCCAAACACACCCAGTTCTTCGACCGCTACTGGCGGGAGGTGGTCCACCCGGTCGCCGACGAGCGGGGCTTCGAGCGGGTCGACCCCACCGACCAGCGGTTCTTCCCGGAGGGGTACGTCGAACTGTTCGACCGGACGGAGGCGGCGATGGAGCGGCTCCTGACCGACGACACCCCCGAGAACCGCGTTCGGGCGTACTCCCACTACCACCTCGTCGTCGAGTCGGTGCTGGCCCAGACCGGCTACTGGGGGATCACCTCGACGATGTCGCCGGGCGGCAGCGACGAGGTCGCGGCGAGCGAGCTGCCGCACCTCGAGGGGCTCGTCGAGGGGGTCTCGTTCATCCGGAGCGACGAGGGCCGGCACGTCGGCTTCGGGATGCGGAAGGTCCAGCACCACCTCGCCGAAAACGACGTCGCGGAGTCGGTCGTCCGGGAGACGCTACAGGAGCTGATGCCGTTCGTCGCCGAGACGGTGACGGCGACCGACGAGATGGTTAACCCGGTGCCGCTCGTCGAGTACGCCCGCGAGAAGCTCACCCGCCGCGTGGAGATCATCACCGACCGGGAGGCCGATGTGCCGGACGTCGAACGGCTGGTCGCGCTGGACGGTCGCGACGCCGCCGCCGACTGATCCGGACGCCGTCAGCTGCTAGAGACTCCCACCCCATTAAGGACTGAAAACAGTCTAACGAATATTACCATTAAAGATGATAAGGGTTTTGTAGCGGTCGCCGCTCCGGTCGAATGCACACGACGGGCGGCGGTTTCGGTCCGGCGGACGTCGCCGGGACGGCCCCGTCCAGGGACCAGCCGGCCCGGACGGTCCGGCGTCGGCCCGACAACGAGACAACAATGGCACACGACAACGACGGAGAGGACAAGGTCGCGAGCCGAGTCCGCAACACCGAGTCGATCGTTCGCGACGTCGACAACCCCGCCGCACGGACGCTGCGGGATATGTTCGACGAGCAGGACTACACCTTCGCGCCAGGGGTCTACCACGCCCTGGACGCCCGGCTGGCCGAGATGGCCGGGCTGGACGCGGCGTACATGTCCGGCTACTCGACGGTGTTGGGGCAGTTCGGCTTCCCCGACCTCGAGATGGTGTCGATGACCGAGATGGTCGAGAACGCGAAGCGCATCGTCGAGGCGACGAACCTGCCGGTCGTCGCCGACTGCGACACCGGCTACGGCGGCATCCACAACGTCCGCCGGGCGGTCCGCGAGTACGAGAAGGCCGGCGTCGCCGCCGTCCACATCGAAGACCAGACGACGCCAAAGCGCTGCGGTCACATCGCCGGCAAGAAGATCGTCTCCCGCGAGGACGCCGAGGCGCGCTTCTCGGCGGCCGTCGACGCGAAGCAGAGCGACGACACGGTCGTCATCGCCCGCACGGACGCATACGGCTCCGCCAACGGCGACTGGGACGAACACGTCGCCCGCGGCCGGCTGTACGCCGACTGCGGCGTCGACCTCGTCTGGCCCGAGATGCCCGACCCCTCCCGGGAGGACGCCGTCGCCTACGCCGAGACGCTCCACGAGACCCACCCCGAAATCGACCTCGCGTTCAACTACTCCTCCAGCTTCGCCTGGAGCGAGGAGGACGACCCCCTGACGTTCCAGGAGCTGGGCGACCTCGGCTACCAGTACATCTTCATCACGCTGTACGCGCTGCACTCCGGCGCCCACGCCGTCTACGAGGACATGAAGTCGATCGCGGAAGGCGACGAGCGCGCGCAGTTTGACCTCGAAGACCGCTATCTGGGCCACGAGACCGAGAGCCACCACGAGCTGTCGTTCGTCTCCCGGTTCCAGGACATCGAAGCGCGGTACGACCCCGAGGCCCAGCAACGGATGGAGGAATCCGCCGGCTTCACCGAGAACGAAAACGAGCCGCTGACGTCCGAGCAGGACGACTGACCCCGCCGGCGGGCCGTCGTTCGCCCGGCGACCAGCGACACCTGCGTTTCGAGCCGCTACGTCGCTGATACGGCCGTTTCGTACATCTTTAATAGCGGCCGTCCACTTCGTCGAGACGATACGATGACCGCACTCGACGAGCGAACCCACGACCGCGAGTTCGTCCGGACGTTCTTCACCACGCCGACCGCCGAGCAGGGCCAGGAGGACTCCGCGAAGAAGCTCCGGGGCGCCATCGGCCTCCGGGGGATGCAGGCGCCGGACGTCTGGGTGCCGGACAACGAGGACGCGACGGCACCCAGCATGCGCGACGAGGGCGCCGAGAACATCGCGGAGGTCGTCGCCGAGGGCGGCGCCGACTTCCCCGGCGAGATTCACCCCCGCGTCGTCTGGCACCGCGACAGCCCCGAAACGCGGTACCGCGGCTTCCGGCACATGCTCGAAATCGCCGACCCGTCGAACGGCGCCGTCGAGCACATCGACGGCTTCGTCATCCCGGAGGTCGGCGGCATCGACGACTGGAAGAAGGCCGACGAGTTCTTCACCATCGTCGAGAACGAACACAGCCTCGAGGAGGGGTCGCTGGCGATGAGCGTCATCATCGAGTCCGGCGCCGCCGAGCTGGCGATGGGCCGGCTCCGCGAGGAGATGGGCAAGCCGACCAACAACCTCGAGCGGCTGTTCCTGCTGGTCGACGGCGAGGTCGACTACACCAAGGACCTGCGCGCCATCACGCCCACCGGCGGCCTGCCGGAGTGGAAGGAGCTGCGGCACAACACCTCCCGGGCGGCCTCCGCGGCCGGCTGTATCGCCGTCGACGGCCCCTACGACGACATCCGCGACGTCGAGGGCTACCACGACCGCATCACCGCCAACAACGCCATGGGGATGCTCGGCATCTGGTCGCTCACCCCCGGCCAGGTCGTCGAGGCCAACAAGAGCCCGCTGCCGCCGGCGGCGGGCTACTGGACGCTGTCCGCCGGCGACCGGACCGTCGAGCTCGAGGGCCGCGACGGCGCCGAGGTCTACGACGGCGACCTCGTCGGACTCGAGGAGACGGACGGCGGCTACGAGCTCGAGGTCGACGGCGACGAGTACTTCCTCGAGACCGACGAGGAGCTGACCGAGGAGCTGCTGGACATGCTGGACTACGTACCGAGCCTCGACGATGTCGTCGACTCCATGGAGGAGTTCGAGGCCGCAAAGGAAGCCGGCCAGGGCGCCATCGCGATGACCCGCGCCGCCACCGTCGAGATCGACGGCGTCGAGGTCGACGTCGCCAGCGACCGCATGTGGGACGAGGCGACCTACCAGGCGCTGCAGACGCCCATCACCCTGTTCCAGGACGTCTACGAGAACCGCCCCGACCAGCACGACGACCTCGCCGAACTCTACAGCGCCGAGGTCGTCGAGCGCGCGATGGACGTCGGGATTTAAAAACCCACTTTTTACTCCTTCGGGCTCCCTCGCTCGCTTCGCTCGCTGCGGGAGCCGCTCAGTCGCAAAAACGTGGGGAAAAACCTCTGCCGACGGCTCAGCGGCCTGCGGCCGCTTCGCCGCCGGTGTCGTTCGAAAGACGACCTGAGGTCGTCTTTCGTGATGACGAGAGACGCCTCTGGCGTCTCTCGAACCAAACCGCTCGCGCCCTCCGAGCGCTCGCGGATGCTCGTCTCTGCCTCAACCGAACTCGCTATCAGTATCGAAGCATCCGCCGAGGGGCCGTCCGAAGGTCGGCCTCGAGGCGGTTCGCGGCGCCGAACGGAGTGAGGCGCCGTAGCGCGCGACGACTAACGCTCAGCCGACCGGAGAGAGGCTGAGCGGCTGGAGGAGCGCGCGCATATTTTCCCCACATTTTTGCCGGGGGTCGCCCCCGGCGACCCCCGTGCAAAAAGTGGGTGGCTTAAGGCCAGATACGGTGCGAAAGGCTCGACAGCACCTGCTGGTCCTCGAAGGGGGTCGCTCCGTGCGGCGTCGGCCGGACGTCGTCTTTCTCGTCGAGAAACGCCGCCAGCCGGTCGGCATCCTTGTGGTCGAAGCCGCCGATGGACCACGGCGGCCAGATGGTCAGGTGCTCGAACCGCCCGGTGGTGCCGTTCCAGCGGGCGTAGACGTCGGCGGCGCCGTCGTCGGCCACCAGCGCGACCGCCCCGTCGGTGGCCCGCATCGACTCGACGTAGTCGTCCAGCGTCGCCGTGTCGCTGCCGGTGTGGGCCCCGAAGACGTTCCGGACCGCGCGGTGGTCGGAGTGGTCCAGGAGCGTCGCCCGCAGCTCGTCGTCCGCGTCACTCATTTGACGTGTGTACACCTCACACGGGTATAAGCCTCCGGGTCGTGGCGGTATCGGTGGGGATTTTCCGTGCCGGCCGCAACGGACGGTATGCTCCGCTACGTGACGACGAACGAGGGGAAGATCCGGGAAGCCGAGGAGTACCTCGACGAGGTGGCCGGCGTCGACTACGACTACCCGGAGATCCAGGCCGACTCGATGCGAGCCATCGCCGCCGAGGGCGCCCGCGCGGCCTACCGGCACGTCGAGGCGCCGGTGGTCGTCGACGACGCCGGCCTGTTCCTCGAGGGATTCGACGGCTTCCCGGGGCCGTACTCCTCGTACGTCGAGGACACCCTCGGAATCGAGCGCGTCGGCCGCCTCGCCCGCGAGGAGGACGCAACCCGGGCGTGGTTCCGCTGTGTCGTCGCCTACTGCGACGGCGACGGCTTCGAGGCCACCCCGGAGCCGGTCGACACCGACGACCGACGGGGCCGGGACCTGGCGGCCGACGACCGTGGGGCCGCCGCCACCGACGATGCCGTCGCCGAGGGGGCACTGCCGGTGCGGCTGTTCGCCGGGTCGGTCCCGGGCCGCATCGTCGAGCCGCGCGGCAAGGGCGGCTTCGGCTACGACCCCATCTTCGAACATGACGGTCGGACGATGGCGGAGATGAGCCCCGCCGAGAAGAACGCCGTCTCCCACCGCGGGCGGGCGCTGGCGTCGTTCGCCGAGTGGTTCGCCGACCGGAAGCCGTGACCGCCGCGAAGACGTAACATCGATAAGTAGATTATTATCACGGAGCCGATACGTTCCCGTCGAGCGGCTGACTCGTCGTCGGCGTCGGCGGCCTCGCCGCGCTGTAGGTCGCCCGGCGGGCCCGAACCCCCACGGATAAGTCGGCGACGCCCGACCACCGGGTATGACCGTCGACGGAACGGCGCTCGTGACGGGCGCCTCGGCCGGCATCGGCCGCGCGCTCGCCGCCGAATTCGCCGCCAACGGCCACGACGTCGTGCTCGTGGCCCGCCGCGAGACGGAGCTGCTCGCGCTCGCCAACCGCCTGGAGGACGACCACGACATCAGAGCGTACGCGATCGACGTCGACCTCGCCTCCGTCGACGCCGCCGCCAAGCTGTACGAGGCGACGGCCGAACGGGACGTCCAGGTCGACGTCCTGGTTAACAACGTCGGCATCGGCACGCAGGGCGCCTTCGTCGAGAACGACCTCGGCCGGGAGCTGGACCAGCTGCAGCTGAACGTGGTGACGCCGACCCAGCTGACCCACCGCTACGGCCGCGAGATGGCCGCCCGCGGCCGCGGCGGGGTACTCAACGTCGCCTCGACGGCCGCCTGGCTCCCCGGGCCGTTCATGTCCGTCTACTACGCCTCGAAGGCGTACGTGAAGTCGTTCTCGGAGGGGATCGCCGCGGAGCTCCGCGAGAAGGGCGTCGACGTGACGGCACTGTGTCCGGGGCCGGTTGACACGGAGTTCCAGACGCGGGCCGGCAACGAGGACACCCCGATCGGCAACGGCGAGATGCAGGACGCCCGGGCGGTCGCCCGGGCCGGTTATGAGGGGTTGCAGGCCGGCGAGACGGTCGTCGTCACCGGCCTGCGCTACCGGCTGCTGACGCGGCTGTCGAACGTCCTCCCGAACCGGCTGACCCGGCGGCTGGCGGCGCGGCTGAACACGCCCGATTGACCGGCGACCGGGCCGGCCGGCGAGGCGTTCCTGTACCGACGGGCCGGGTCAGGCCCGCGGGTCGCGGTCGGGGCCGGGGTACGACTCCCCGACGGCGTGTTCGTATACAGCAGCGGGATCGAAGACGGCCACGAAGGCGTCGGGCGAGCGGACACTGACGTCCATGACGCCCTGGAGGGCGGCGCCGGTCTCGGCGCTCCCGAGTCGGTCGTCGAACGACAGCAGCTGTGCGGCGTCGCCGCGGTAGGCGGCCGCCAGCGCGGGGTGGTCGTCGGGCGGCTGCTCGACGACGACGGCTAGCGTCTCGGCCGCCGCCCGCCAATCGTCGGCCAGGTCGGCATCGGCGAGTTCGGCGACGACTGCCGTCGCCTCCGCCAGCAGCTCCTCGGTGGCGACCAGCTCGAGCCAGGAGTGCCGCCGGACGACGTCCAGCGCCTCGCGGGCGGCGCTGCCGACCAGCAGGTCCACCGCCAGGACGTCGGCGTCGGCGACGACCCGGGTCGGGTCCGCCTCACTCATCATTGCGGCGCTCCTCGAGGGCCGCGACGACGGCTTCGACCGATGTCTCGTACGATTCGCCCCGCTCGAACAGCTCGGACCACGACATACCCGTTATTCGAAGCCGGGTCATCTAAACGCTCGGGGGCGGAGCCACCAGGCGGTGCCGGCGGCGAACGCGATGCCGACGTTCGTGAGAACCGCGAGGGCGCCGACGGTGACGACGAAGACGGGCCGGTCGGTCGCCGCGAGGGCGGTCCGGGCCAGCGATGCCGCCACCGCCACGAGGAGGACGCCCAAAAGCGCCATCGGGACCGCCTCGAACAACCCGGAGACGACCGCGAGCCCGCCGTACAGACAGCCGGCGACGAGATTCGCGGTCGCCGTCCGGGCGCCGAAGGCGTGCTTGCCGGCCAGGCCGCCGGAGCCGTGACACATCGGGAGCGCCCCCAGCGGCACCGCCAGCAGGTTCATCGCCCCCATGTTTTCGGCGAGGCGATCCGGCGAGACGTCGGCCCCGTAGCGGTCCGATAGCAGCAACGACGTGGCGACGGCGGCGTTGCCGACGGTCATCGCCAGCTGGGCGACGGTCCCCTCGAGGGCCGCCCGAGAGAGCGTCGGCCCGCCGGACGGGAACGGCGTCGCCGCCGGGACCGACGCCGCCGGCAGGCCCGCGGTCCACAGCCCCCACAGGAGGCCGGCCGCGAGGACGACCAGCCCGACGGCCCGCGGCGAGACAGCGGCCACGACGGCGGCGAGGGCGAGGCCGGCGACCGCGACGACCGGCGCCGCCGTCGCGAGGTCGGCCGCGGCGACGACGAGCAGGCAGGCGACGGCGAACTGGACCCCGCGGACGACCGGCTCGCCGACGGCCGCCGCCAGCCGCGACGGCAGGCCGAGCCGTCCCGCCGCCAGGAGGACGACCCCGGCGGCGAGCCCCGCTGAGACGACGCCGCCGTAGTCGACCGCGCCGGCGACGGCCAGCCCCGCCAGCGCCTTCATCGGCTCGACCGACAGCGGCACCCCGTAGACGGCGCCCCAGACGACCTGGAAGACCGCGAAGCCGGCGAGGACGTGCGGCAGCGACGCCGGGGTCAGCGCCCCGACGGCGGCGACCAGCGGGAGGACCGTAATCGAATCCCCTATCGCGCCGGTGAACTCTCCCGGGGCCACCTCGAACCGGCGTCGCTCCGGCAGGGCCGTCGCCATGGCCGGCCGTTCGGCCGGGTACGTATGTGATTTTCCGGTAACCGGTCGGGGTATCGGCGTGCTGTCACGGAACCGACTCCGGTTTCGCGTCGGGGCGGGGGCCGTGGCACCCCCGAGAGTCGGGTCGCGACCGTCGCCGGCGGTCACACGTCCGTCTGACGCGGATTTATATCGTCGCCAGGCGTGCGAGAGCGTGGGCGCGCACCGACGGCCCCGAACTCTCCCATCCTCCCCGGCGCGCCCGACCCGTTCGACGGCTGACGGTCGTCAGCCGTGCAGCCGGTCGCGAACGGCGTCGATGGCGGACTGTTCGGCCATGAGTGCCACCTGATCGCCGGGCTCGATCGTCGTCCGCGGCAGCGGCACGGTCATCGGCTCGCCGCGGCGCCCGTGGGCGTACAGTCGGGCACCCTCCGGGAGGTCGAGCTTCACGACGCGGGTGCCGACGACGGGCGATTCCGCCGGGACCTCGAGGGTCGTCGCGGTCAGCTGCTCGGTCAGGTCCCCGAGGACGTTCAGGTCGCCGCCGAGCAGCGCCGTCTTCGCGCCAGCCGCCCCGAGCCGTTCGGGGTAGATGACCTCGTCGACGTCGCCGGCGTAGGTCTCGTAGATCTCCCGGCGGTAGTCCTCGTCGATGCGAAGCACCGTCCGACAGCCGTCGTTGTTGGCGACGGTACAGGCGGTGAAGTTGACGTTCAGGTCGCCCGTCAGCGCCGCGAGCGCGTCGGCGTCCGCCAGCCCGGCACGCTCGAGAACGCGCTCGTCGGCGCCGTCGCCCTCGATGGCCTCGAGCCCGGCGTCGCGGGCGCGCTGGACCGTCTCGCCGTCCTGCTCGACGATGACCACCTCGTTGCCCTCGCTGGCGAGGATGTCGGTGGTGCGGGCGCCGACGCGGCCGTAGCCGACGATGATGAACTTCATGTCCCGTGCTACGACACCCCGAGTCAAAAAGATACCTGCAGGCTACCCGGAGCCGCGGCCGACGACGCGGGTCTGCTCGTGGTCGGGGAACACTTCCTCGACGGCGTCGGGTCCCCACCGCCGGCGGAGCAGGGTCCGCAGTTCCGCCTCGTAGTCACCCTTGGGGAGGTCCTCGCTGGGGCCGGACTCGACGTCGAGGTGCCGCTCGACGAGCCGGTCGACGGCGTTGCGCCCGAACCCCGACAGCGGCGCGACGTAGTCGACGTCGTGGCGGTCCTCGAGGCTCTGGGCGACGGCCCGGGAGACGGTCGGCACCCGGTCGTCCCGGCGCGTCCCGTCGGCGACGACGTCGTAGTCGGCGGCGACGGCCTCCAGCGCCGCCTCGTGGACCGCCTGGATGCCCCGCCGCGGGTAGCCGTCCTCGTGCATCCGTTCGGCGGCCGAATCGGCGGCGTCCTCGGCGAGCTCGACGGCCTCGAACCGGAAGCCGAGCGCCTCGGCGGCTTCGGCTGCGTGCTGCCAGTCGTCGGTCAGCCCGAAGTGCGCCGTCACCAGCGTCACGTCGTAGAAGTCGTCGAGCAGCAGGGCCGCCAGCCCCGAGTCCTTCCCGCCGCTGAACAGCAGTCCGCACTCCATCTACCGGCGACGGATGTCGAAGCTCTTCGAGTCGGGTTTCATCTCCTCGAGGATCTCCTTCATCTTCTCCTCGTCGATCTTTCCCTGGAGCCGGCCGCTCTGGGCCAGGGCAACGACCTGCTGTTCGACCTTTTCGCCGAACTGCGGCTTCGACATTTTGACCGTGTTGAGCCGCTTGCGGGCGCCGTCGGTCAGCGCCTGCTTCAACATCGCCTCCCTCTGGGCTTCGGCCTGCTGCCGCTGGGCCTCCCTTGCTTCCTCCCCCTCGCCGCCCTGGCGGTCCTTGAGCTGTTCCATCTTCCGCTGTCGGAGCTCCTCCAGTTCCTCCTCGTCCGGGTTGCCGCTCATGTACGTCCGTTACCGACGGACCTGAAAAACCGTTTCGACCGTCGCCGACTCGTCCGACTGCCTGTATTTCCCCTCGTGCCATCTCGGGCGCGCGACACCGTCCCGGACGCCGCCGTCGGCCGACGCGTCGCAGGCGTCCGCCGGGGTCCGAATCGGTATCTCCGGAGGCGACGGCGCGTCTGTAGCTCGCGTGGACGCACCACCGGGGACCGGAGTGCGGGGGTCGGTACACACGGAGGAGCATCCGCGCCGAGCGAAGCGAGGAGCGGGTCGCCGGACGAGGGCGCCGGAGGCGCCCGACGTCCGGTAGCGAGAGTCGACTAACGCGCCCGAAGGGCGCGGCTGGAGACTCTCGCGCATATTTTCCCCACGTTTTTGCCGGGGCGCCGCAGGCGCCCCGTGTAAAAAGTGGCTACGCGTAGCGCTCGAGTTCGGGGCGGTCGAGCTCCTCGATAAGCTCCTCGGCGGTGTCGTCCAGCAGGGTGCGGCCCTCGCCGGTGACGGTGCGGCCGCGGCCCTCGTTCGTCTCGACGTAGCCCGCCTCCTCGAGCTGCTGGAGGGCGGTCCGGACGATGTTACCGGAGCCGTCGGTCTTGTTCTTTGGTCGGACCCGGTAGCGGGTCGAGCCGCTCGTCGAGTCGCCGTAGGCCCTCCGCAGCCGCTCGACGCCGACGGGGCCGTCGTCTGCGACCTTCCGGAGGAGACTGGCGGCCCGGCGGGCCCAGAAGTCGTCCTGCTCGGGCGGCAGTTCGCGGCCGGTGCCGGTCTTCGCGAAGTCGACCCAGTCGGGCTGGTCGAGTTCGTCGGCGACCTCCTCGGCGACCGTCTCGATGAGGTCCTCGGTGGGGACGTCGTAGAACGTCGTCATTACGTCTCGATTCCCGGTGGCCGCGTTTAATGCTGTTGGTCCGCGACGGGCGGCTCAGACGCGATCGGCGCCGACGGCGGCGACGACGCCGCCGCCGAGGAGCGTCGGCAGCCAGTAGATGCCGCCGCGGTGCAGGACGACGGCCGCGGCGGCGGTGGCGGCGTCGACGCCGGCCAGCGGGACGAGCAACGTGACCAGCGCCGCCTCGATTCCGCCGAGCCCGCCGGGTAGCGGCGTCACGCCCGCGATGGCGCCGACGGGGACGGCGACGAGGACGGCCGCCACCGGCACGGCCGTGCCGACGGCGTACAGCGCGAGCCACAGCGCCGTCGCCTGCGCCAGCCAGCCGGTCGCCGAGAGGCCGACCGCGGCGAGCAGTCGCCGGCGGTCGGTCCCGACGACCCCGACGGCCTCGAAGAAGCCGCCGACGCGGCCCGCGACGGCCGCCCGGGACGGCGGCTCGACCCGCGGCAGCAGCCGGCCGACGGCGCCGGCAGCCGCCGCGAGGGCGCCGATGACGGTCGTCTCGACCCGCTCGCGGTAGCGCCAGCTGAGGTAGCCGCCGGCCGGCAGCGCGACCGCCAGCCCGACGACGGCGGCCGTCGCCAGCCGGAGCCGGTCGCCGACGGCGGCGGTCACCGAGAGGTAGGTCACGCCGACCAGCCCCAGCGCCGTCGAGGGGACGAGGTTCAGCGAGTCGGCGCTGGCGACGGCCGCCAGCGCGGCCTCGTAGTCGGTGCCGGCGACGTCGGCGATCAGTAGCGCGCTGACCGGCTCGCCGCCGGCCTGCCCGAAGGGGGTGACATTGTTGGCGAACAGCACGCCCGCGTAGACGGCGGCCGCCCGGAGCGGCGACACGGCCGCGCCGAGCGCCCCGAGAACGGTCCGCAGCGCCAGCGCCCACGCCAGGAGCCACACCCCGGCGGCGCCGAAGACGGCGACGACG
>PXRZ01000073.1:26768-37316 GCA_003022945.1 Halobacteriales archaeon QS_8_69_73
GACTCGGCGCACCGATGCGCACTTGACCGCGGCGGGCCACCGGCCGGCATGGACGAACGGACGGCGCTGGCGCTGGTCGGCGACCGGGTCCCGGCGGCGGGCGACGACTGTGCGGTCGTCGACGGCCTCGTCGTGACGACCGACATGCTCCACGAGACGACGGACTTTTCCGACGGGACGACCCGCTACACGGCCGGCTGGCGGGCGGTCGGCGCGTCGCTGTCGGACGTCGCGGCGATGGGCGCCGAGGCGACGGCGGCGGTCGCCGTCTACGCCGCACCCGAGTTCCGCGAGGCGGAGCTGTCGGCGTTCCTGGAGGGCTGTCGGGACGTCTGCGCGGCCGTCGGCGCGGAGTACGTCGGCGGCGACCTCGACGGCCACGAGGAGTTCACCGTCGCGACGACGGCGGTCGGCCGCGCGAACGACCCCGTCCGGCGGGCCGGCGCCGCCCCCGGCGAGGCGGTCTGCGTCACCGGGACGCTCGGCCGGACCGGGGCCGCCCTCCGGCTGTTCGAGGCCGGCGACGACGAGCGGGCGAACGAGCTGTTCCGATTCGAGCCGCGGGTCGCCGCCGGGCGGGCCGTCGCGCCGCAGGCGACCGCGATGATGGACGTCAGCGACGGGCTGGCGCGGTCGCTCCACCAGCTCGCGGAGGCCGGCGGCTGCGGGGTCGCCGTCGAGGGCGACACCCTGCCGGTCGACGCCGCCGTCGAGGCCGTCGCCGACGGGCCGGCCGACCGCCGGGAGCTGGCCGTCCACCTCGGGGAGGACTTCGAACTCGTCTTCACCGTCCCGGAAGCGGAGCTGTCGGCCGTCCGAGCGGCGGCGCCGGTACCCATCTCGCGGGTCGGCGAGGTGACGGCCGGCGGCATCCAGATGGACGGCGAGCCGCTGGCCGACCGCGGGTTCACCCATTAGGTGATGATCTCGATCGGCACCGGCGTGAAACAGAGCAGCCCGAGGAGGAAGGTCAGCGCCCCCAGGGCCTTCCGCTTGGGATCCAGCGGGTCGTCGAAGACGGGCGTCGTCGGGCCGACGTACGCCAGCCCGAGGGCGACGACGCCCCAGAACGTCCAGAGGAACGGCGCGTTGGCGCTGACGTCGGTGAACAGATAGAGGTAGCCGGCCAGTGACAGCAGCGCCGCGGGGACGAGCGCCGCGATGGTCCGGGCGCGTTCGCCGAACATCGCCCGGACAATGTGGCCGCCGTCGAGCTGGCCGACGGGAATCAGGTTGAGGAACGTGACGAACAGCCCGACCCAGGCGCCGAAGATGACCGGACTGGCCGACAGCTCGGGGTCGGCGTAGGTGAGCTGCTCGCCGGTGACCCACGCCAGCAGCTGCAACAGCGGCGGGTAGCCGAACTGGATGCGGACGGCGTCGTCGCTGTTCAGCACGCTCTCGCCGACGGCGATCGGCTCGAGGGAGAGCCCGACGACGGCGACGACGACCGCCGCGACCAGCCCCGCCAGTGGCCCCGCGACCCCGATATCGAACAGCGCCTTCCGGTCGGGGATGCGGCCGCGCATCTTGATGACGGCGCCGAACGTGCCGATGTACGTCGGCACCGGGATGAAATACGGGAGGCTGGCCTCGACGTCGTGGTACCGGGACATCACGTAGTGACCGAGTTCGTGAACGCCGAGAACGCCGAGAACGGCGAGGGCGAACGGCCAGCCGGCCAGCAGGTCCAGTGGCCCCTCGATCGGCTGGTAGTACCAGATGGACCCGGCGTACAGCGTCGTCAGCAGCGTCGCGACGAACATCCCGATGTTGGTCCACGGAACCCCGTCGACGCCGACGCTGCGCGGCTTGGCGACCAGCGCCTGCCGCGTCCGGGTGACCGGGACACCCGTTATCGGGTCGGCGTCACCGTCCTCGACGACGTCGAGCCGCACCTCGTAGCCGTGCTCGCGGAACAGCGGCCACAGCTGCTGTTCGAGCCGGCGGTACTCGGTCTGTGGCTGCCCGTAGTAGCGGAGTTCGCCGTCGCCGGTTTCCTCGACGTCGGTGACGCGGAAGGCCGGCAGCAGTTCCTCCGGCGGCGGGCCGTCGTGGCCCGCGCCCGCGCCCGCCCCCGCCCCCGGCCCCGGCTCGGCGGTGCTCATCACCGATAGAAAGGAGGGTGGCGGGGATAAATCCCGTGGCAGGGGCCGGGCGCCCCCGGCCGTCAGGCCTGCGACACCCGCCAGGTCGTCGCGGACGTGTACGACCACTTCTCGACCTGGAGGTCGCCGGCCGAATCCCGGAGCTTCACCATCAGCGCGCCGATCTCCTTCGGGGAGAGTCCGACGTCGTCGGCGATGAACTTGCCCTTGATGTAAACCTCGCCGTCCTCGGCCCGCTGGCGGAGGTACGTCCGGAGCCGGCTTTCCTTGCTTTCCGTGGAAGGGTCCGTGGTTGCGCTCATGATTGCCTCGCTCCATCGTACCGCTCCAGTCAGCATATAAAGGGTGGAAACTTCGGGTAGCTTCGGCCTAATTCGCCGTGAAGGGAAGCAAAATGGGCGTTTCACGAACCACGCAGATGCTTTCAGACGTTTTATCGGGGTTTCTCAGCCTGTCTCGTCGGTTTTATTCCCATCGGTAATTTTCCGCGCGGCGACGGGAGAGTGCCGGCTGGCCGGCCGGAATTGGACCCCCCGCGGCGCTCATCCGCGCTGGTGGACCCAGAAGGTCTCGGATTCCGTGACCTCCTTTTTAAACAACGGCACCTCGTTCTTCAGCCGGTCGATGCCGTCCTCGACGGCCCGGAACGCCTCCTCGCGGTGGCCGGCGAGGACGACGGTGAAGACGATGTCCTCGCCGGCCTCGACCCGGCCGGTTCGGTGGTGGAGCCGGACGTCGAGGACGCCGTCGCGGCCCTCGAGATCCGACTCGATCGTCCGCATCGTCCGCTCGGCGACGCCGTCGTACTTCTCGAACTCGAGATACCGCGTCGCGTCGTCGTCCTCGCCGTCCCGCTCGCGGACGCGTCCGGCGAACGTCGCGATCGCGCCGGCGCGGTCGGCGTCGGCCGAGCGCTTGACCGCGGCGACGAGCGACGCCAGGGTCTCGTGCGGTTCCGCATCGTGGATCGCCTCGACGGCCGCCTCGACGCCGAGGGCCGCCGCCGTCGCCGCCTCGATGTCGGCGTCGGCCTCGGCGTCGCCGACGGCGACCAGCGGGACGTCGAGGTCGGCCACGCCGACGACCGCCGCGTAGTCGTGGTCCGGCGCGAGCCTGTCGAGGGCGTCCTCGACGCCGAGGCCGTCGCCGCCGGCATGCCACTCCTCGCCGACGACGTACTCGGTGTCGCCTCGGGCGACGGCAGTGCCGCCGTCGCGGGCCGGCCGCCCATCGTCGCGGACGACGCCGACGCGACCGTCGAGAGCCCCGAGCAGTCGTCGGAGTCCCGTCTCCGCCTCGGCACCGACCATCGCGAACGCGTGCATACCCGATAGTTCGACGCCGGCGGCTTGTAGGTGTCGCCGCGTTTGACGATGGTGTTCAGTTACGAGGAGGTGGCGTGCGTCGGCGGTGATAGCGGCGTTCGAGGTCCCGCCCGACGTCGGCTGACCGGCCGGCTCTCGCGCAACTGAACGGGGGCGCTTGACAACCCTTAATACCGGAACCGAGCTATCGAGGGGCAATGAGAGTGGTCGTTTCCATCGGCGGGAGCGTGCTCGCGCCGGACCTGGAACCGGACCGGGTGGCGGCGCACGCGGGGGTCGTTGACGAACTGGTCGCCGACGGACACGAGGTGGCCGTCGTCGTCGGCGGCGGCGACGTCGCCCGCAGGTACATCGGAACCGCTCGGGCGCTGGGGGCGACGGAGTACGACCTCGACGCCGTCGGCATCGACGTGACGCGGCTGAACGCCCGGCTCCTGCTGACGGCGCTGGACTCGTCGGCCATCCCCGAGCCGGCCGACGACCACGAGACGGCCCGGGCGTCACTGCGGCGCGGCGAGACGGTCGTCATGGGCGGGACCGTCCCCGGCCACACCACCGACGCCGTCTCGGCGCTGCTGGCCGAAACCGTCGCGGCCGACCTCCTGGTGTACGCCACGAGCGTCCCCGGGGTCTACTCCGCCGACCCCAACGAGGACGACGGCGCCGAGCGGCACGACCGGCTCACGCCGTCGGAGCTGGTCGACACCATCGCCTCCATCGAAATTACCGCCGGCTCGAACGCGCCGGTCGACCTGCTGGCCGCGAAGGTCATCGAGCGGTCCGGGCTGCGGGCGGTCGTCCTGGACGGCACCGACCCGGAGCGCGTCGCCGACGCCGTCGCCGGCGAGGACATCGAGGGCACCGGAGTGGTCCCCGATGAGTGACCCCTACGACCTCGGGACCGGCGAGCGCCGCGCCTTCTGGGCCGACGCCGCCGCCGACGAGGTACTCGCGACCGACCCCGACGATCCGGTCGTCGTCAAAGGCGGCGTCTCGCCGTCCGGCGTGCCGCATCTCGGCCACGTCAACGAGATCATGCGGGGCTACTTCGTCGCCGAGGCGCTGCGAGACCGCGGCCGCGAGGTCCGGCAGGTGTTCACGGCCGACGACCGCGACCGCCTGCGGAAGCTCCCGCGCAAACTGGCGGACCTGGAAGGCGACGTCGTCGGTCTCGGCGAGGTCGACGCCGGCGCCCTCGGGCGGAACCTCGGCCGGCCGTACACCGACGTTCCCGACCCCTTCGGCTGCTGTGACTCCTACGGCGACCACTTCACGACGCTCCTGGAGCGGGCCGCCGACGCCGTCGACATCCCCATCGACGTCGTCTCGAACACGGAGCTGTACGAGAGCGGCGCCTTCGACGACGCCGTCCGACACGTCCTGACGAACCGGGAGACCGCACGCGAGGTGCTCGCGGAGTTCCAGGACAAAATCGACGACGAGTACGTCCCCTTCTTCCCGCGGTGTGCGGAGTGCGGCAACCTCACCGAGACGGTCGTCGACGTCGACGCCGGCGCGGAGACGGTCGACTACGTCTGCGAGGACGTCGCGGCCGGCGACGAGGTCATCGAGGGCTGCGGCCACGAGGGGACGGCGACGTTCCGGGAGGGGAAGCTTCCCTGGCGGCTCGAGTGGCCCGCACAGTGGCGGGTGCTCGACGTCGACTTCGAGCCGTTCGGCAAGGACCACGCCGAGGGCTCGTGGCCCTCCGGCGAGGCCGTCGCCCGCGAACTGTTCGGGGAGGCGCCGCCGGTGCCGATGGCCTACGAGTGGTTCACGCTCGACGGCGAGGCGCTGTCGTCGTCGTCCGGCAACGTCGTCACCGTCGACGAGGTGCTGGAGCTGCTGGAGCCGGCGGTGCTGCGGTACTTCTTCACGAAAAACCCCGCGAAGCAGCGGGACTTCGACGTCGGCGCCGTCGACGGGCTGGTCGACGACTTCGACCGCTTCGAGGCGATCTCCTTCGGCGCGGTCGACGCCAACGAGGCCGACCGCGAGCGCGCCGAGCGGGCCTACCCGATGGTCGTCGAGGAGGTACCCGACGAGCGACCCGTCCGCATCTCTTACCGGTTCGCGGCCGTCCTCGGGATGACGGACAACCGGGAGCTGCGCGTCGACATGGCCGAGCGGTCGGGCCACGTCCCCCCGGACGCCGACGATGGCGCCGTCGAGGCCGCACTGGCCCGCGTCGACCGGGCCCGGGCGTGGGCCGAGCGGACCGACAACGAATTCAACTACCGACTGGCCGAGGAACTCCCCGACGTGGCGTTCGACGACGCGACGGCGGCGGCCCTCGACGAGCTCGCAGCGTACATCGAACGCACGGAACCCGACGCGGAGAGTCTACAGGAAGAGATCTACGAGGCGGCAAGGCGAAACGACGTCCAGGTCGGAGAGTTCTTCGAGGTCGGCTACCGGCTGTTCCTCGGGGAGACGGAGGGGCCGCGGCTGGGGCCGTTTCTGGCGCCGATGGACACCGAGTTCGTCGTCCGGCGGCTCCGGCGGGCGGGCTGAACGGCCCGCCGCGACGGAACGACTTTTGACTCCCCCGGCCCCTACCGACACCAATGCGAACGCTGCTGTGGCTGCTCGTCGGTGTCCTCCTCTACACCACGGTCGCGATGGCGCTGAAAAGCCGCGGCGTGCTCCCCTCGGCGCTGCGGGTCTCCGGGCCGGTTCTCACCGTCCACACCAAGCGCGGCCGGGCCTTTCTCGACCGGATGGCCGCGCCGAGACGGCTCTGGCGGGCGTGGGGCAACTTCGGCGTCGGCATCGCGCTGGTTATCATGGTGGGGTCGTTCTTCGGCGTGCTGTTCGCGGCGGTGAGCGCGATCACCGACCCCGGCGCGGTCGGCGGCATCACGCGCCCACAGGACGCGCTGGTCATCCCCGGCGTCAACCAGTTCCTCCCGTGGGCGGCCGCCGTCGACATCCTCGTCGGCCTGCTCGTCGGGCTCGTCGTCCACGAGGGCGGCCACGGGCTGCTCTGCCGCGTCGAGAACATCGAGATCGAATCGATGGGCGTCGCGCTGCTGGCGTTCATCCCGCTGGGGGCGTTCGTCCAGCCCGACGAGAAGAGCCAGCAGTCCGCCGACCGCGGCGGCAAGACCCGGATGTTCGCCGCCGGCGTGACGAACAACTTCCTCGTGGCGGCGCTGTCGTTCGGCCTGCTGTTTCTCGTCGTCGCGAGCCTCGTCACCGTCGTCCCCGGGGTGGCGGTCGGCGGCGCGCTGCCGGGGTCGGCCGCCGAGAACGCCGGCATCGAGCGCGGCGACGTCATCACGTCGGTCGACGGCCAGCCCGTCGCCAACGAGACGGAGTTCGAGGCGGCGCTGGCCGACGCCGACCGCGAGGTGACCGTCGGTCGGGCCGACGGCGGGAACGTGACCGTCGAGCGGAGCCTCATCGTCACCCGGGCCGTCGTCGACGCCCCCCTGGAGACGGGGACGGAGGTACGGGCCGTCGACGGCGAGACCGTCCACACGGGGTCGGGCTTCGAGGCGGCGGTCGAGGGCGCCGAGACCGTCGAACTGGACACCGACGAGGGGACCGTCGAGTTCCCCGTCGGCGTCTTCGTCAGCAGCGTCCCGCAGGACGGCCCGCTGGCGGCCGCCGGCGCCCCGGACACGCCGATGTTGATCCACAGCGTCGACGGCGAGCCGACGCCGACCCCCGAGGCGCTGTCGGACGCCCTCGCCGAGCGGTCGGCGGGCGATACCGTCGAGGTCGTCGCCTACCACGGCGACGGTACCGACCCCTGGAACGGCGAGCGCCGGAGCTACGAGGTGACCCTCGAGGCGAACGACCGGACCGGCGGCGGCTTCCTGGGCGTCGCCGGCATCCAGGGCGGCACCAGCGGCCTCGTCGTCGACGACTTCGGCATCGACCCCTACCCCGCCGAGCAGTACCTCACCCTCCTCGGCGGCGGCGAGTGGGACGATCCGCTATCGACGTTCGTCTCCCGGCTCTTCGCGGCGCTGGTCCTGCCGTTCGCGAGCAACGTCCAGCCCGGCATCAGCTAC
Source organism: Halobacteriales archaeon QS_8_69_73 (assembly GCA_003022945.1). Taxonomy (GTDB): domain Archaea; phylum Halobacteriota; class Halobacteria; order Halobacteriales; family Haloarculaceae; genus Natronomonas. Next base: position 34,224 of record PXRZ01000073.1, read on the forward strand.
AACTTCGCCGGCTTCAACGGCGCGATCGCGGCCTTCTACAGCGTCTCGGGGCCGGTCGGCGCCGGGGTCGTCTTCGGCCTGGCGAACGTCCTCTTCTGGACCGGCTGGGTGAACATCAACCTCGGGCTGTTCAACTGCATCCCCTCGTATCCGCTCGACGGCGGCCACATCCTCCGGTCCTGCGTGGAGGCGACGCTGGCACGGCTGCCGATCGACCCCGATCCGACCGTCGCCGCGGCGGTGACCGCGGCGATAAGCGCGACGATGATACTGGGCCTTCTCGGACGGCTGTTCCTGCCGGGACTGCTGGCGTGAGAAGGGGACTTCGGGGGTTCGGCCGCTCAGCTCGGCGAGTGGTCGTGGCCGAGGACGGCACAGACGGCGTTCAGCAGCAGCGCGCCGCCGAAGACGCGGGGCTCGACGGCGCCGGTGAACAGGCCGACGACGAGCGCGAAGGGCAGCAGCGTGGCGGTCCAGAAGGCGACCGCGCGGACGCCGCCGACGGCGTAGCCGGCGAGCCGTTCGAGCGCCCCCGATGGGGCGGACGGGAGGGGTCGGGTTGCGATGGACATGGAAGCGTTCGTATCGATACCGTGGGCCTACACCCCGATATAAACCCCAGAGAGTTGCCGTGTGTTCGGCTCGGTTCGCGCGTTTCACGCGACCCTCCGACGCATCCGCGACGTTTGACGAACGGCTCTCGTGCCGTCAGACGTTTTATCGAGTCGTTCGAGGTCGTCTCGTCCGGCTCCCGCGGTTATTATCCGTGCGGTGCCGTCCGGCTCCATCGCCGGCGCCCGGCGTCCAGTCGGGCGGAACGCAAAAGCGCCATTATGCCCGAACACGAAGGACGGACATGGAACGACGCAAAGCGCCGGGGACGGAGGAGGGCTGGTACGTCCTCCACGACCTGCGGCACGTCGACTGGGACGGCTGGCGCGAGGCGCCGGAGACGGTCCGCGAGCGGGCCGTCGAGGAGGGGACAGACTACCTCCGGCGCCACGAGACCCTGGCGGACGCCGAGGAGGGCGCCTCGGCCGTTTTCTCGGTCGTCGGCCACGACGCCGACCTGCTGGTGTTGCACCTCCGGCCGACGCTGGAGCACCTCGATCGCGCACAGCGGCGCCTCGAGTCGACCGCCCTTGCAGCGTTCACCGAGCGCGCCGACTCGTACGTCTCCGTCACGGAGGTGTCGGGCTACATGCACGAGGACCTCGCCGACGGCCTCGACGACGTCGACGACGAGGGTACCCGCAGCTACATGCAACAGCGCATCTACCCGGAGATTCCCGACGCCGACCACGTCTGCTTCTACCCGATGGACAAGCGGCGCGGCCCTGAGGACAACTGGTACGACCTGCCGTTCGACGAGCGGGCGGAGTACATGTCCGCTCACGGCGAGGTCGGCCGGGAGTACGCCGGCCGCGTCACGCAGATCATCGCCGGCAGCGTCGGCCTCGACGACCACGAGTGGGGCGTGACGCTGTTCGCCGACGACCCGGCCGATATCAAGGAGCTGCTGTACGAGATGCGGTTCGACCCCTCCTCCTCGCGGTTCGCGGAGTTCGGCGACTTCTACGTCGGCCGCCGGTTCCCACCCGGCGACCTCGGAGCGATGCTGGCCGGCGAGGCGGTCCCGACCGACGAGCCGCTCGACGGGACGACGACCGGAACGGACGACGGCAAAACGACCGACGACGGCGACGACGGCGACGACGGCGGGTCGGGCGGCCGACCCTCGACGGAGTCGGCACACGAGCCGGTCGACGCCGGGACGTTCCTCGCGCGGGCCGACGCCCACGGCGCCGACCTCGACGTCGAGGCGGCCGGCTACGGCCTGCTGTTCGAGTCGGAGGCACCCGCGGCGACCGTCGCCGAGGAGGTCGAGGGGCTGCGGGCGAACTTCGACCACTACGACACCCACGTCGGGACGGACGTCTTCGACGGCGAACGGACGGTCGTCGCCTCGTCGTGGGCCAACCGGCGGGCCGCCGACACCGCCTCGGGCTTCCTCGCGGACCTGCCGGGCGTCGACGGCGGCCTCGGGGCCGACCTCGAGGGCCACGGCGCCGACGACGCCAATGACACGGACGACGGAGGAGAGCCAGCAGAGCACGGTGCCGACGACGCGGGCGAGGAGCCGCGGCGCGGGGAGCCGCCCTACGAGTCGGTCGAAGCCACCGAGTTCCAGCGGCTCGCCCACCGGTTCGGGGTCGACCCCGGCGACCACCCGGCGGCCGGCTACGCGCTGCTGTTCCGGTCGGAGACGGCCGCCGAGCACCTCGTCGAGGAGGTCGACGACCTCCGGGAGCGCTTCGAGAGCCACGAGGGCCACGTGCTGACGACGGTCCGGGCGGACTCGGGCGACACGGCGGTGGTCTCGCTGTGGGCCGACGGGTCAGCCGCCGACGTCGGCTCTAAATCCCTGACGGAGCTGTCGGGGGTCGGTGCCGGCGTCGGAGCCGCCTTCGAATCCGAGGGCGTCGGCGCCGACACGGAGCGAGACGACGATGACATCCGCGGCGAACTCGCCGACCTCGGGGTCTACGCCGGCCAGCCCCACGGCGAGGGCGTCTATGCGCTGGTGCTGTACTCCGAGGCGCCGGTCGAGGAGCTACACGAGGAACTCGCCGGGCTCCGGGACAGCTTCGAGGGGTACGGCAGCCACGTCAAGTCGGCGGTGTACGACGACGAGGCCGGCGAGGGGCGGCCGGCCGTCGTCTCGATCTGGGAGACGCAGGACGCCGCCGACCGCGCCGCCGAGTTCCTCGCGGATCTCCCCGGCGTCGTCGGTCGGACCGACGAGGCCGAGGGCGACTTCGGGACGATGGGGATGTTCTACACCGTCAAGCCCGACTACCGGGGCGAGTTCGTCGACACCTTCGCCGAGGTCGGCGAGGTGCTGGGCGGGATGGACGGCCACCTCGACACCCGGCTGATGGTCAACCGCGAGGACGAAAACGACATGTTCATCGCCAGCCGCTGGCGACAGCGGGAGGACGCGATGGCGTTCTTCCGCTCGGAGTCGTTCCGGGACACCGTCGAATGGGGCCGAGAGGTGCTCGACGACCGCCCCCGGCACGTCTTCCTGGC
>PXRZ01000074.1 GCA_003022945.1 Halobacteriales archaeon QS_8_69_73
TCCGGGTAGCCGCGGGGGTTCTCCGGCGTCCGCAGGTGCTCGCCGACGGCCCTGCCCAGCGGCTTGAACGCCGTGTCGGTGTACTCCTGGACGGCCCGGCCGAACGCGTCGGGGTCCGCCTGGGGGTGGGGGAACGACGGCAGCGTCTCCGGCCATTCGAAGTCCTCCTCGCGGCGCTCGAGCCCCTCGAGCGAGACGACGGCCTCGACGGCGTCGCCGTAGCCGAGCGACTCGACGAACTCCGCCTGCTCGTCGGTGTAGGTGACGACGACGACGTCCGCGTCGCGGTCCGCGCCGGCCTCGACCGCGCGGAGTCCGGTCTCGTCGAGGACGCCCGCGGCGTCGGTTTCGGTCCCGTAGTAGACGAGCAGGCCGTCGCCGGCCTGCAGGTCGGCGTCGTCGAGGGCGGCCTCGGGCGTCGTCGCCCCGGGCTTGCCGAGGAACGTCATCCGGTAGCCCGTGGAGGCGCCGTAGAAGGTGAGCGCGCCGCCCTCCTCGAGCAGCTGGAACGACCGCGGGAACGACTGCTCGCCGGCGTGGCTGACGGCGTAGTCCGCCAGCTGCCCGTGCCGGTCGCGGAACCGCTCGAGCAGCGGCTCGCCGGCCGCACGCCACCCCTCCCACCGCTCGGGGTCCTCGGGGATCGGGCCCCAGATGTCCGCCAGCGGCTCCTCGGTCCGGTCGATGGCCCCCGCGCCGGCGGACTCGATCCGTTCTGCCCGCTCCGGGCTCGAGCACAGCCCCGTCGCGTTGACGCCGTTGCGCTGGCCCGTCCGGACCGCCTCCCAGCCGGTCCCGGTGGCGCCACCCTCGACGAACATCGTCGTGCCGGACTCGATGTCCAGCGTCGTGAACAGCGCCCGATAGACCGTCCCGAGCGCGAGAACGTACGAGCCGGCCTGCTCGATGGTCGTCTCCTCGGGGATGGGGTGGACCTGCGGGGCCTGTGCGAGCATGAACTGCTGGTGGCTGCCGTTGGGCACCTCGTATCCCTGGATCGAGAAGTCGGCGTACATCGGGTCCAGGCCCATCCGCGGCGAGAGGAGGCCGCTCTGCCCGGAGTACACCGTCACCAGGTCGCCGACGGTCACCCGGCCGGACTCCCGGACCGCCTCGCCGGCGTCGACGACCAGCGCCGCCCCGCCGCTGCCGGTGATGTGGTAGTCGCGGTCGTGGTTGTCGAATTGGCTGACCGGGATGCCCGTGATTGCCCACACGTCGTTGAAGTTCACCTCGCTGGTCAGCACGTACAGCAGCACCTCGTTGGGCGACGGCTCCTCGACGGGATACAGCCCCTCGACCTCGGCCTCGACGGGGTCGCCGTGGTCGGGGTCGCCGGTTTCGGGGTCCTTCTCGACGGCGAAGCCGTACTGCCAATCCGGGAGTTCGTCCACGCCGGGGTAGAACGGCTCGCCGACGGGCAGCAGCTCGCCGTCGGCGACCAGTTCGTCGGCCTCCTCGAGGTCGGGCCGGTCGTCCGGGCGGACGGGCAGCGGCTCCGGGCGACGCTCGAGGAACTTCTCGATGCCGGTCTTGCCGCCGTCGGGGTCGACGACCGCGGCCGCGAAGTTCTCGGCCTCCCGGCGGAGCCCGGCGTCCAGTCCCTCCTCGAAGCCGGTGCGGATCGCCTCGACGGCGCGCTCGAAGGCCCGTTGTCGGCCCGTCGAGACCGACTCGCACTGCCGGCGGTTGCGCGCGACCGGCTCCGCCTCCAGAACCGCCTCGGGGAACTCGCCGGCCGTCCGCCAGCGCTCGCGGGCCGTTAGCCGTCGCTCGCAGGCAGTCTCGAGGGTGTCGTCCTCGCCGCGGACGTGACCGCGGGCGAGCTCGGCGGCCCGGACCCGTGCCGGGGCGTCGCTTATCTCGTCGACAATCCCCATCGCGAAGGCGTCGGCGGCCTCGACGTCCCGTCCCGAGGTTATCATCGTTACGGCGTCGACCAGCCGCTCCTCGCCACCACGGTCGGCGAGCAGGCGGGGAAGCCGCTGTGTGCCGCCGTAGCCCGGCAGGATGTTGAGCCGGAGTTCCGGCTGGCCGAGCGTCGCGTGGGACTCCGCGACGGTGTAGTGGGTCGCGAGCTGGAGCTCGTTGCCGCCGCCCAGCGCCGCCCCGTCGACGGCCGCGACGACCGGGACCGACAGCGTCTCGATGGCCGCGAAGGTCTCGTGAGCCTTCCGGGCCAGCGTGCGCGCCTCGTCGGCCTCGTGGACCTCCTCGAGGAACTGCTCGACGTCGGCGCCGGCGACGAACTGGTCGCCCTCGCCGGCGAGAATCACCGCGCCGACGTCGTCCGCGCGCTCCAGCGTCTCCGCGATGGCGTTGAGCTCGTCGAGCGCCCGCTCGGTCAGCGCGTTCACCGGTGGGTTGTCGAGTAGCACGGTCGCGACGTCCGCGTCGGCGCCGGGAACGGGGTTGTACCGGACGGTGGCAAAGCGGTACTCGTCGATGATGTCCTGCTCGCGGGCGATGCGCTGGCGGCGGCGCCACCGCTCGGCCGCCGGGCGGATCGCCTCGACGGCCTCGGGATTTTTCAGCGTCGTCGTGTCGCCCACCGGGTCACCGGCCAGCATCGCCGTCAGCATGCGCCGCATGTACTTGCCCGAGCGGGTCTCGGGGAACTCCTCGACCTCGATGAACGAGTCGGGGACGGCCACCGAACCCTTCTCGTCGCGGACCAGGTCGGCCAGCCGGCGCTCGACCTCCGTCGTGAGGGACTCGCCGGCTCGGGTCTGGACGAACGCCACCGGCGTGCGCCCCTTCTGGTGGTGCGGAGCGCCGACGACGACGACGTTCGCGACCGGCGTGTCGGGGTTGAGCTGCTTGTCCCGCAGCATCGCCCCCTCCAGTTCCTCGGTGCCCATCCGGTGGCCGGAGACGTTGATCACCTCGTCGGAGCGACCGTGCAGGCTGAACGAACGGTCCTCGTAGGTCTTGGCGACGTCGCCCTGGCGGTAGGCGTACTCGCCGTTGCGCTCGACCCAGTAGACGTCCTCGAAGCGCTCGCGGTCGCCCTCCCACTCGGCGGGGACCTCGGGGTCGAGGCCGTCGCTGTCGCCCCAGACGGTCCGCATCAGGTAGGGGAACGGCTCCCGGATGATTATCTCGCCGCGCTCGCCGGTGTCGGCGTCGTGCCACTCGACGCCGGCGTCGGTCTTCGACTCCGTCCAGACGTCGCCGAACACCCACGGACAGGGGTAGGTGTGGGCGTCGGGCCGGAGCTCCATGTCCGTGTTGCCGTAGAAGTGCGACCAGACGATGCCGCCGTGTTCGGTCGCCCAGTAGGAGTTGATGTACCACGGACAGATCTCCTTCATGGCGAACTCCTGGACGGCCTCGTTGACCGGTTCGGCGCAGAACGTCGCCGCACGGAGGCCCTCCGTCGACCACTCCCGCATCGCCTCGGCGTTGTCGGGGTCCTCCATGACCGTCTTCAGGAACGTGACCCCGGCTTTGAACACGTCGACGTCGTACCGCTCGATGATGGAGCTGAACCGGCCGGCGTCGGGGTACAGCGGTGACCCCTCCGCGACGACGCTCTCGGTCCGGGTCGTCAGCGCCGCGCTCACCTGGTACGACTGGCCGGTGATCCAGCCCGGGTCGGCGACCACGAAGATGGTGTCCTCGCCCGGCACCACGTCGAAGGAGATCCGCATCGTGTGTGCGATCCCGGCGGTGTAGCCGCCGTGGACGTGGACGACGCCCTTCGGCTTGCCGGTCGAGCCGCTGGTGAAGATGACGAACAGCGGGTACTCCGCGTCGACCGGCACCGGCTCGGAGCTGGCCCACAGCGCCCGGGCGAACGCCCGGTCGTCGAGACCGAAGAGGTCGGCCTCGTCGGCGACCTCGAAGCCGGCCTCGCGGGCGGCCGCGAGCACCTGCTCGCTCGCCCGCGCCTCCAGGTCGTGTGCCCACCGGTCGCGGTCGTACAGTTGGATCTCCTGGCCGGTGTGCTCGACGACGACGACGTCGTCGACGACGTGGTCGGCGTCGACCAGCGCCTGCGCGACGCCGGTCCGGATCTCGGTCGCCCGGTCCGGGGAGACGTCCAACGCCTCCAGGGCCCGCCCGACCCCGCGCATCGCGTCGGCGCGGTCGGCGGTGATCTCCCCCGCGAGCGTCTCCTCGACCGCCGACTCGATGCGCGCCGCGCGGTCGTCGGGGACGTCTAGCGACTCGAGGGCGTCCGCCGCGACATCGGTGATGGTTTCGACGGGCAGGTAGTCGTCCAGCGCCGGGTCGCCGTACCGCTCCTTGTAGGGGACGACCTCGGCGTTGCGGTAGCCGCCGTCGGCGGTGATCAGCACCTCGGCGTCGAGTTCGGCGATCCGGTCCGAAAGCGTCTTGTCGCTGAACCCGCCGAATACCGGGGTGTAGACGACGCCGAGGCGCTTGCAGGCCTCGGTGTAGTAGATCTGCTCCATCACGTTGGGCATGTTCAGCGCGACCCGGTCGCCGGTCTCGAGGCCGAGGTTCCGCAGCACCTGTGCGCGGACGACGACCTCGTACAGCAGTTCGCGCCGCGTTATTGCCTCGGAGACGACGGGGCCACCGCGACCGTCGTTCTTCGATTGGTCCCAGCGGTCGCCCTCGAACCGGAAGGCGACCTCCTCGCCGTGGCCCGCCAGGACGTGACGGTCGACCTCGTTGAAGCAGGCGTTCGTCTGCCCGCCGGCGAACCACCGGTACAGCGGCGGGTCGGAGTCGTCGAAGGTCGTCTCCCAGGGGTCGGCCGTCGCCGGCCGCTCGAGCGCGACCGGGTCACACGCCCCGTCGAACCCGCGCCACTCGTCGTCGGCGACCGTCGCCCACGCCCCCGCGTCGGGGTGATACCAGTGCAGCTCCCGCTTGGCGATCTCGCCGTGGAACGCCCCGGGGTCCTCCCGGGCGCGCTCGCGCATGTTCGCCCAGTCGTCGGCATCGAGAATCGGGTTCGACCGCACCGACTCCGGCGGCCGAATGAGTTCTTGCTGCTCGGACATGATACACGTATGCTGCCTCTGACGCGACGTTCAAAAAACCAATTATCAATCGTTACGATCTTGCCGACCCTACACACACGGATGGCCTAGAAGAATATTATTATTATAGACCATTATGTTTATTGCCCGGTGCCGCGCAGAGGGGTACATGCGCCCCGAGACCACCGGGGAGGAAAGCGCTTCTCCGGCGGAGCTGGTGACGGCGTGTGTGCAGCGAGCGCGCGACGCGATGGACGGCGTCGCCGACTACAATCAACAGCAGGCCGACGAGCTGGTACGGGCGGTCGGCTGGGCCGCCTACGAGCGGGAGCGGTGTCGGGAGCTGTCGGAGCTGGCCGTCGAGACGACGGGACTGGGCGACGTCGACGACAAGTTCGCCAAGAAGCGCCGGAAGATCCCCGGAGCGATGGCGGAGATGCTCGGCGAGGAGACCATCGGCGTCGTCGACGTCGACGAGGAGCACAATCTCGTCGAGATAGCCAAGCCGGTCGGCGTGGTCGGTGCGGTCGTCCCCTCGACGAACCCGGGGGCGACGCCGGCGCTGCTGACGATGATGGCCGTCAAAAGCCGCAACGCGATCGTGCTGTCGCCGTCGCCGCGCGGCCGGCAGGTCTGCGAGCGGTTCGTCGAGTACGTCCACGAGCAGCTGGCGGCCGTCGGTGCGCCGCGGGACCTGGTCCAGCTGCTGCCGACGCCGATCACCAAGGACAAGACCTACGAGCTGATGGACCGGGTCGACGTGCTGCAGGTGACCGGCTCGGCCGACAACGTCCGGGCCGGCCAGGAGTCGGGCACGCCGAACTACTGCGTCGGGAAGGGAAACCCGGTCGGAATCGTCGACGAGACCGCCGACGTCTCCGCGGCCGCCGAGCGGATCGCCACGAGCAAGTCCTTCGACAACTCGACGAGCTGTTCCAGCGAGGGCAACGTCGTCGTCGTCGACGACGTCTACGACGAGACGGTCCGTGCGCTGGAACGCGCCGGCGGGTACAGCTGCGACGACGCCCAGCGCCACGGGCTCCGCGAGCTGCTGTTCCCCGACGGGGAGACGCTGAACGCCGACGCGCTGGCGGTCCCGCCGGCCGAGCTGACCGAGATGGCCGGCATCGACAACCCGTCGGCGTCGGCGGCGGATTTCCTCATGGTCCGGGGCCAGGGTGTCGGCCCGGACTACCCTCTGGCCGGGGAGAAGATCACGCCGGTGCTGAACGTCTTTCGGGTCGAGGACATCGACGAGGCGTTCGCGCTGACCCGCGAGATCCTCGACTACGAGGGCGCAGGCCACTCGACGAGCATCCACACGTCGGACCGCGACCGGGCGGTCCGGGCGGGCCGGGAGATCGACGTCGCCCGGCTGCTGGTCAACCAGGTTCACTCCCACAGTAACGGCGGCCGCTACGACAACGGCCTGGGGTCGACCCTGTCGGAGGGGGCGGGCACCTGGGGCGGCAACCAGCTCGACGAGAACGTGACCTACGAGCAGTTCTACCAGACGACGACCGTCACCCGGCCGATTCCAGACGCGACCGAACCGGACCCGGAGGCGCTCTTCGAGCCGTACCTCGGATGACCGGACGCGAACGGTTCGTCGCGCCGGAGCAGGTCGTCGTCGGCAGGGGCGCCGTCGACGAGGTCGGCGACCGACTCGGCGAGCGAGGGTCGACCGCGCTGATCGTCGCCACCGGCGGCGTCTTCGGCCGCTACGGCAGCCGGGTCCGCAACTCCCTCGCCGCCGCCGGCATCGACGCCGCCGTCTACGACGAGGTCCGTCCGGACCCCACGGTCGAGAACGTCGAGGAGGCACTCGAGGCCTACCGGGCGAGTGGCTGTGACTGTCTCGTGGCGCTCGGCGGCGGCTCGCCCATCGACACCGCGAAGGCAGTGGGCGTGCTCGCGGCCAACGGCGGCGAAATCCGCGAATACGCCGTCGACCGGGCCGGCTACGAAGGAGTGCCGGCGTCGGTCCCGCCGCTGGCCGCGGTGCCGACGACCGCCGGCACCGGCAGCGAGGCAACGCGCTCGATCGTCATCACCGACGCGTCGACGGCGACGAAGTTCCTCGTCGTCTCGACGGAGGTGCTGCCGACCGTCGCCGTCGAGGACCCCGAGCTGGTCGCGACGCTGCCGCCGAGCCATACGGCGTTCACCGGGATCGACGCCCTCACCCACGCGATCGAGGCGTACGTCTCGGTGCACGCCTGGTCGATGTCGGATTCCCTGGCCCGGGCCGCGATCGACCGCGTCGGGACCGCGCTGCCGGCGTCATGGGCCAACGGCGACGACCTCGACGCCCGCGAGGCGATGCTGATCGGCCAGCTCCAGGCCGGCCAGGCGTTCACCAACGCCTCGGTCGCGCTGGTCCACGGGATGGCCCGGCCGTTCGGCGCACAGCTACACCTGCCGCACGGGCTGGCCAACGGCGTCCTGCTGCCGTACGTGATGGAGTTCTCCCGTCCCGGCGCCGAGGAGCGCTACGCCGACGTCGCCCGGCTGCTGGGAGCCGCCACGGACGAGGCGACCGACCGGGAGGCGGCGAAAGCGGCCGCCGGCGCCGTCCGGGACCTCTGCCGGGACGTGTCGCTGTACGGCTACCTGGCGGAGTTCGGCGAGGTGCCCGACCGGGCGGCGTACGTCGACGCCGTCGGGGAGATGGCCGACGACGCGATCGCGTCCGGGTCGCCGGACAACAACCCGCGCAAGCCGACCGCCGCGGAGATCGAGGAGCTCTACGTCGACGTGTACGACGACGTGCTGACCGAGTACGCATGACACACACGAAAGACACGACCGCGACGGACGCACAGCACGGTAACGACTCGCCCGGCCGGACGTCGCCGCTGCAGACCGACGCCGACAGTCCCGCCGCGGAGCGACCGGAGACGGCCGCGGGGCGGGAGAACGCCGACCGACAGCGCCGCGAGCGGTCGGTAGCTGTCGGCGGGGACGGGGGCGGGCGACCCGTGGTCCGGGACGGCGCGGTCGAGACGCCCCCCGCGACGGAAGCGGTCGGGACGGTGAAGATCCCGGCGGCGGCCTCGCCCGCGGAGGCCGATGCCATCGCGGCGGCGATCGAAGAGCACCTCGGCGCGACGGAGGCCGCGTCGACGGGCGGGGTGGACAGATGGGCCGCCGCGGGGCGGGTTCGGGAGGTCGTCGCCGACCCCGGGCCGGCCCTCGACGGCGCCGGGTCGGACCCGTGGATCGCCGCGAGTCGAGCGCAGGACCGCCGGTAACGGCGACGGAGCGACGGAGCATGACAGAGGACGACCAGATTCCCGACGCCTGGACGATGGACGAACAGCGGTACGAACGACTCACGCGGTACCGCCGGGAGGCGGCCCGCGGCGGCGGGCAGGAACGCATCGAGTCCCAACATGAGAAGGGCAAGCGGACCGCCCGCGAGCGGGTCGACTACCTGCTCGACGACGGCACATTCCACGAGATCGGGCCGCTGGCCCGCCATCAGCGCTCGGAGTTCGGCCTCGACGACCAGCGGGCCGCCGGCGACGCCGTCATCACGGGCCACGGCGAGATCGACGGCCGGAAGGCGTTCGTGTACGCGCTGGATTTCACCGTTCTCGGCGGGTCGGTCGGCGAGGTGGTCGCCGAGAAGATCTGCACCGTCTTGGAGATGGCCGTCGAAAACGGCGTGCCGGTCGTCGGCCTGTGGGACTCCGGCGGCGCCCGCATCCAGGAGGGCGTCGGCTCGCTCGCGGCCTTCGCCCGCATATTCCGGGAGAACGTCACGGCTTCCGGGGTCGTCCCGCAGGTGTCGGTCATCATGGGGCCGTGTGCCGGCGGGGCGACCTACTCGCCGGCGCTGACGGACTTCACGTTCATGGTGGGCGACACCGCCTACATGATGATAACCGGCCCGGACGTCGTCGAGACGGTGACCGGCGAACAGGTCAGCAAATCGGAGCTGGGCGGGGCGGAGGTCCACGCCGCCCGCAGCGGCGTCGCCCACGGCGTCGGCGACACCGAGCGCGCGGCGCTGGACGACGTCCGGGAGCTGCTGTCGTACCTCCCGCCGAACCACCTGGCGGACCCGCCGACGGTTCGGAGCCGCGACGACCCCGAGCGGACGACCGAGGAACTGGTCGACGCCGTCCCGAGCGAGCCACGGCACTCCTACGACGTCCGCGAGGTGATCCGGCGGGTCGTCGACCTCGAGTCGTTCTTCGAGGTCCAGAAGCGCTTCGCGCGCAACCTCGTCGTCGGGTTCGCCCGTCTGGACGGCCGACCGGTCGGGGTCGTCGCCAATCAGCCCAGCGTCAACGCCGGCACGCTCGACATCGACGCCAGCCAGAAGGGCGCACGCTTCGTCCGGTTCTGCGACGCGTTCAACGTCCCGATACTGACGCTGGTCGACGTGCCCGGCTTCATGCCGGGAACCAGCCAGGAGCACGACGGTATCATCCGCCACGGCGCGAAGCTGATATACGCCTACGCTGAGGCGACGGTGCCGCTGTTAACCGTGATCGTCCGGAAGGCCTACGGTGGAAGTTACATCGTCATGGGGTCGAAGTTCCTCGGCTCGGACGTCAACTACGCCTGGCCCGAGACCGAGATGGCCGTGATGGGGCCACGGGGCGCGGTGAACGTGCTCTACCGCGACGAGATCGCGGCGGCCGACGACCCTGAGTCGCGCCGCGAGGAGCTGATCGAGGGGTACCGCGAGGAGTTCGCCAACCCGTTCCGACCGGCCGAACAGGGGTACATCGACGACGTGATTCACCCCGCCGAGACCCGCCGGCGGCTGATCGGCGATCTGGCGGTCTTCGAGCGCAAGAACGAGCGGACGATCCCGAAGGGACACGGCAACGTCCCGCTGTAGCGGTCGTCCGTGGCGCGATTTTCCCGTTCGAGCGAGAGCGGCTAGATTGGTCGTTGGAACGTGGTTGCGTATGATACGGGTGGTTCGTGCTGGACTGTTCTGCAACGAACCGCAACATCTCGAAAGCCCTCGCGGCGCTCGGGGCGCCGCGGCTCGCTGTCGTCCGAAAATCGAAGATTTTCGTGATCACGGAAGACCTCCGGTCTTCCGAACGACGCGCTTCGGTCGCTCCGCTCTCTCAGTGCTTGCATCGCCGGGGCACCGCCGAGCGCCGCTCGCCCTTTCAGTCCACCAGGGACAGCCTGCCGGGAAGCCGATTTCCTGGTGGACCGAAAGGGCGAGGCCGGCTCCGGGAAGCACGGCGACGCAAGCACCGCAACGGAGTGAGGAGCGCAGCGAGCCGCGCGACCGGAGCCGGCCGAGGGCTTTCCAAGCTATCCATGCCGAGGCAAACACAACCCAATCAAATCACTCCATACACACCCTAATCGGAACGATTCCCGAGTCTGCTTCGGATTCGACGTGAATCACTGACGATGGCACCCCGCTGGCGTTCCAAGCCGACGGACAGGACGGTCAGACGTCCTGCGTCGCGAGGTGATCCAGCAGCGCGTCGTGGACCACGCCGTTGCTGGCGAGGATGGGCGTGCGGTCGTCGTCGGCGTCCAGCCGAACGCGGTAGTCGGCGCCCTCGTCGTCGGTGGCGGCTCCGCCGGCCTCCCGGAGGATGCAGAGGCCGGCCGCGACGTCCCACGGGTGGGTGTCGTACTCCCAGACGGCGTCGGCGCTGCCGGCGGCGACGTAGGCGAGATGGAGCGCGGCGCTGCCGAGCCGGCGGACCCCCTGTGTCTCGCTGTAGAACGCCTGGAGGAAGCTACCGTCGGGGTCGTAGCCGGATAGGAGCATGCTCTCGTCGAGGCGGTCCCGGTCGGTCGGCGCGATCGGCGTGTCGTTCTGGTAGGCGCCGCGGCCGGCGACGCCGTGGAACATCTCGTCGGACTCGGGGTTGTACACCACCCCGATGACCGGGGTTTCGTCGGCGTCGAGCAGCGCGATGGACACCGAGTAGTTGGGGTTGCCGTGGGCGAAGTTGCCGGTGCCGTCCAGCGGGTCGACCAGCCAGGTGTAGCCGCCCTCCGACGGGATGGCCGGGCTCTCCTCCGAGCGGATACCGTGGCTCGGGAACTCGCTTTCGATGACGGTGGTGATGATATGTTCGGACTGGTAGTCGGCCTCGGTGACGATGTCGGCCTTGTCGGTTTTGTACTCGACCTGCTCGACCTGGCCGTGGAGCTCGTGGAGCGGCTCGCCGGCCGACCGGGCGGCCTCCCGGGCGACGCGGGCGGCCTGCGTGAGGAAGTCCGTCGGCTCCTCGTCGGCGGCCAGCCGCTCGCGGGGGCCCTCGTCGTCGAGGCTCCGGAGCCCCCAGCCCAACTTGTCGACCAGCGCGGTGATGAACGGGTCGTCGTAGGAGGTCCGGATGACCTGGGCCGGCCGGTCGGCGCCGGTGACGGTGACCACCGTCCCGGGCTCGAGTCGCTCGTACCGCCGTCCGCCGTCGACGTCGATGTCGAAGTCGTCCTCGAGGACGACCTGGACCGTCGACTCCTGGCTGACGACGATGGGGTCGGACGTCGCGCTGATGGTCTCGTGGGGGATGATCTGCAGCGTGCGGTTGTCGTGGGGGTAGTGGATCGGCCCGTGGTTGGAGTAGCTCCGGCCCGTGCTGCCGGTGGGCGTGCTGACTATCAGTCCGCTGCCGAAGTACCGGCCGACGTACTCGTCGTCGACGTAGACGTGCAGCGTCCCGACCTTCGTCTGGTGGCGCTCCTCGGGCGGGTGCTTCTGGAGGAACACCTCGTTGATGCCGGTCGTCTCCAGGTCGCCGGCCGTGACGTGGTACTGCTGGCGGGCGTGGACCGACGAGCGGCCCCGGAGCACCTCGTCCATGGCATCGTCGAGATCGTTCGGGTTGACCCGGGCGAGAAAGGCCAGCGTCCCGGTGTTGACGCCGAGCAGCGGGAGCTGGTGCGGCGTGAACGCCCGGACGCCCTCCAGAAAGGCGCCGTCGCCGCCGATGCTGATGGCGACCGTCTCCTGGGCCCGTCCGACGTGGTCGTCGGTCACCTCGGTCCCGATGTCCAGACAGGTGAACTCGACGTCGTGATCGGCCGTCCACGACCGCAGCCGTTCGATGGTTTCATCGCTGTCCGGCGTCGCGAGAGCGATCACCTCCTTCGTGGTCGCGAGTCGACGACCGTGCATGATCGTGCCATACCGTACACCGGAGTAAAAAGGTACTGAACGTTCCTGACAGACGGAGCGATGCGGCCGGAGACGGATCGCCGCTCGTTAGGCGCGTCACCGACGGCGGCCCGCGTTACCGGCTCCGGGCGACGGGGCCGGATGCAGTCGCGGTCGCGGCGGCGTTCGCGCCGGCGGCCGGACACCGCAGTCGATAGAACGTCGCTTCGGACCGGTTCCGGCGCGCCCTCGGCAACATTCCAAAATCTTATCCGTGAAAGAAGAGACGTCACGACCGACCACGCATGACGGACGACGACGGGACTATGTTCGACAGACGCGACGTACTGAAGACGACCGGCGCCGGCATCGCCGGGGCGGCGGTCCCCGGGGCGGCGAGCGCGGACGGCGAGGGCCGCGGGCCGCCGGCGCTGGCGATTCTGACCGTCGAACCAGTGCCGCCGAGTCCCGGCGATGAGGTGACACTGTCGGGCGAGCGGTCCCGACCGAGCGCCGACGCCGACGGTATCGAGGTGTACGCGTTCGAGGTGACGGGACCCGACGGCGACCGGTCGCTGGCGACGACCGGTGAGGCGGCGACGGCGACCGTGGAGCTGCCGGAGGTCGGCGACTACACGGCACGGCTGACGGTCACCGACGACGCCGACGGCACGGACGTCACCGAGCGGACCCTCGACATCGGCTTCCCGCGGGAGCTGCTGAACCCCCGGGTCCGGAACGCGGCCCACGCCTGGGAACGGGGCTACCGCGGCCGGGCCGACCGGACGGTACTGCTGCCGGACAGCGGCGTCGACGCCCGCCACGGCGACATCGGCCCCTGGACGGGGGTCCGGGTCGACGCGACCGACGGGCTGTCGGTGACCGACGGCGCCGCGAGCCTCTCGGCGGTCGACCCGCCGGCGCGGGGGTCGCTGCCGCGGCTCGTCGGCTGGCTGCGGGCCGACGGCGATCCGGATCTGCCGCGGGACACCAGCGGCCACGGCAGTCACTGCTGCGGCATCATGACCGGCACCGGCCGGGCGCGTGTGCTCGAAACGGGGACGTTCCTCGAGCGGTGGGAGTTCGACGACAACCGGGCGGAACCGCCGGCGGGGACGCTGGAGTTCGTCGCCCCCGGCGAGACGGCCGGCCGGGAGCTGTTCGTCGCCCTCGGCGGCCGCTGGGTCGACGCCCGACTGGTCGGCCCCGGCGGCTCGGAGCTGGCGACCGGCGGCACGTCGGTCAACGCCCTCCAGCACGGCGGCGGCAGCACCGCCGAGAGCGGCTACGGCGAGCGGGCGGTGCTGACGGCCGACGCGGTCCACGACGCCGGGGCCGACGAGGCGGATCGGACGTACAGGCTCGAACTGACCGTCGACGGCCGGTCGCCGGACGGCACCGGCGAACTCGAGCGGGTTGCCGCCTCGGTCGTCGCCGAGCGCGGGACCGACCTGGCCGCCAGCGGCGAGATCGACGACCTCGAGGTGACGGGCGGGCTCACCGACCGGGGCGACCAGGCGCTACACCCGGGCGTCACCCCCCGGCAGAGTCTCGTCGCCACGCCGAACACGTTCTCGCTCGTCAGCGGCCGCAGCAGCGTCCTCCGGACGATCGGCGACAACGCCCGGCAGTACGCCGAGGCCTTCGCGTCCCGGGCGGTCAGCATGTCGTGGGGCCAGCCGTTCGGTGTGCCGTCGGCGGCCGTCCAGAACGGCTACGACGAGGTCTACGAGAGCATCGCGGCGCTGGCGCGGGCGGGGCTCGTATCGGCCCACGCCGTCGCGAACCTGCCGGGGACGCCGACCGGCGGCAACGACACCGTCTCCGGGGCGCCGGAGGCCATCTCGGTCGTCCGGACCGACCACCTGTCCGGTATCAGCACGACCTCCTCGGGCGGGCTGGCGACCGTCACCGACGACGGCGAGGTCTTCCGGACGCCGGACGTCTGCGCCTACGGCCAGGACGAGACGTCGGTCGACGCCCGGACCGACACCGACGACGGCGAGTACGGCGAGGTCGGCGGCTACACCGAGTTCACCGGGACGTCGATGGCGGCGCCGTCGACGGCCGGACTGGCGGCGCTGGTGATGCAGGCGATGGAGGAAGACGGCCCCGCGGGGCTGGACCTGCCGGCGCCGTCGGCGCTGTTCGACGAGGGCCGCGACGAGACCGACCGACTGGCGTGGACGCTGAAGACGAAGGCGACGCTGTTGGCGACGGCGACGACGACGGCATTCAACGCGATCCCGTGGCACGGCGACCAGGCACCGGCGTACACGCCGGGCGAGCGGGACCCCTACGAGGGGTTCGGCCGCATCAACGACGGCGCGGCCGTCGACGCCGTCTCCCGGGAGTTCGAGGAGGAAGGGACGACGACGGCGACGCTGGGGCTCGACGTCCCCGACGACGAGCAGGCCGCCGCCGGCTACATCACCGGCCCCGGCACCTACGAGGTCGGCGCCGTCTTCGGCGGCTATGGGGGCCGGGACGCCGACCTGACGGGCGGCGCACCGCACATCGACATCGTCGTCTACGACGCGCTGTCGCCGGCGGGCGTCGACGACGACGGTCCCGCCACCGGGACGCCGACCGTCGTCGATAGCTACCGCGGCACGCTCGACGCCGAGGGCGACGTCACCGTGAGTCTCGAGAAGGGCGACGTCTACCAGGTCGTCGTGAAGCTCGTCTCCGTGCCCGGCGACGGCGCCAGCCAGCTGGCCGGCACCGACGTCGACGTCCCGCCGGAGGCCGGCGGCCTGCTGTTCAACGGCGCCGACGTGCAGGTCGACGTCGAGATCGGGGTCGAGGAGACCGCGGCCACGGTCGCCCCCGACGGCGGAGCGTAGGGGGCCGTCGCCGACGGGCCGCTCGGCCGGTCGCACCCGGCCGCCGTCCGGCAATAAAAAAGCACATGTATCCCCGTGGCCAGCCACAACGCATGGCCATTCAGGACGTGTTTCTCTCGCCGCTGGGGCTCGCCGCCCTGCTGTTTGCGGTTCCCATCGTCGTTCTCTATCTCATCCGCCCGGACCCCGACCGCGTCGAGCTGCCGACGTTTCGGTTTCTGGCGAGCGAGGAGCGCCAGCGGGCGACCAGCCCGTACCTCGAGCGGCTCTCCCGGAGCCTGTTGCTGTTGTTGCAGCTGCTCGCGGTCGTGCTGGTGGCGCTGTCGCTGGCGGCGCCGTACGTGCTGGTCGCCGAGCGGACGACCGTCGAGGAGACGGTGATCGTCGTCGATTCGAGCGCCAGCATGGCGACGACCGACGGCGGCGAGAGCCGGTTCGCGGCGGCCGTCGACGCCGCCGAGGGGGCGGTGACGTCCACGACGTCGGTCGTCACGACGGCCGGCAGCGGCGAGGTGGTCGCCAGGCGGGCGACGCCGGCGACGGCCCGGGACGCCCTCTCGCGGGTCGAGCCGACCGGCGCCCCCGGCGACCTCCGCGGCGCGGTGACGCAGGCGACGGCGCTGGCGGGCGAAAACACCCGCGTCGTGGTGTTCAGCGACTTCGCCGGCGACCGCTGGACCGACCCGGTGACGACCGCCCGGGCCCGCGGCGTCACCGTCGACCTCCGGCAGTTCGCCGGCGGCGGCGGGGCGAACGTCGGCTTCGTCGACCGGGAGTTCGCCGGCTCGCAGGTGACGCTGACGACGAAGAACTTCGGCGACGAGGAGACGACCCGGACGGTGACGCTCGGCGACCAGCGCCGCGAGGTCCGGCTGGCGCCGGGCGGCGTCGGCGAGGTGACGCTGTCGGTGCCGGCCGGCGGCGGCGAGGCCCGCCTCGAGCCGGGCGACGACTTCGCGGTCGACGACACCGCCGTCGTCGCCGCCCCCGCCGACGGGACGGTCGACGTGCTGCTGTTCACGAACGACCGCAACCGGTACCTGACGGCGGCGCTGGAGGTCATCGACCAGGTGAACGTCACCGTCGCGGAGCCGCCGACGACGGTCGACCGGGAGTACGACGTCGTCCTGTACGGCGACGTCGAGACGGAGTCGCTGCTGCCGGGCAACGTCGAAACCGGCCGACGGGTGCTGGCCGACGGCGGCGGCGTCGGCGTCGTCGCCCAGCCCGAGCCGCCGGAGCGGCTCGGCGACCTACTGCTGTTGGAGCCGGCCGGCACGGCGTCGAACCCGAGAGTCGAGTCGACGACCCGGACCCCCCTGACGGCGGACATCGACTTCCAGCCCCCGTCGGTGTACCTGAACGGGTCGCTCCGCGAGGGGCGGGCGCTGGTCGAACTGGACGACGGCACGCCGCTTCTGGCGACCGCCGGGCGGGCCAACGGTCGGCTGCTCTACTACGGCTACATCGAGGACGGCTCGTCGTTCAAGTTCAACAGCCGGTATCCGGTGTTCTGGAAGCGGGCGGCGTTCTACCTCGCCGACCGGCCGACGCTGTCGTCGGTCAACCACGCCACCGGCGAGACGATCGAGTTCGACGCCGAGACCGTCGAGGGCCCCGAGGGAACGCTGTCCGGGCCGACGGTCACCCTCCGGGAGCCCGGCTTCTACGGGACCGACGACACGCGTGAGAGCGCGGCGCTGCTGTCGGAGCGGGAGTCCAATACCGCCATCGAGCCGATCGACGAGCGGGACCGGACTGGCAACATCGCGCGGACGGCGCCGAGTCAGGTGCCGCGGCCGCTGACGGAGTACTTCGCCGTCGGGGCGCTGCTGGTGGTCCTCGCCGAGATCGGCTATCTTTACCGGCGGGGTGACCTCTGATGTCGGTCTCCTACACCCTGGCGGACGGACTCACGGTCGGCCTCGAGCAGCTGTGGCCGCTGGCGCTGCTGCCGGTTGCGGTCGCGGCGCTGGCGTATCTGACCCTCGGGGGTGACGACGGAACGCGGTCGGCCTCCGAGCGGAGTCGGCGGCTACTGTTGGCGAGCCGGGTGCTCGTCGTCTGTCTGCTCGTCTTCGGGGCGATGGGGCCGTTCACCGTCCAATCGCAGGAGACGCCGGGCGAGCCGGAGGTGACGCTGCTGACCGACGACTCCGACAGCATGGCCGTCCAGCGAAACGTCACCGACCGGCTCGCGTCGGACATCGAATCGGAGGGCGTCCCGGTGACGCGGGCCAGCATCGGCGCCGGGGGGAGTTCTCCGGTCGGCGACGGGGTGGCGGCGAATCTTCAGGAGAACGGAACCGTCGTCGTCGTCTCCGACGGACAGGTGACCGAGGGCCGGAGTCTCGCGGCCGCGGCCGAGGAGGCGCGGTCGCTGAACGCGACGATCCACGCCGTCGAGCTGAACGCCACCGAAACCGAGCGGGCCGTCGCGATCGAGGGGCCGGAGACGGTCACCACGGGCGTCGAGACGGAGTTCACCGTCCGGCTTCGCGGGGCCGCCGTCGACGAGCGCGTCCCGGTCGAGGTGACCGTCGACGGCGAGTCGGTCCGCAACGAGAGCCTCGACGACAACGGGGCGTTCACCGTCTCGGAGACGTTCGAGGAGACCGGCACCCACCGGGTGACCGCGACGATCCGGGGCGACGACGTCTACGAGCGCAACGACGTCTTCTACCGGAGCGTCCGGGTCGTCGAACAGCCCGACCTGCTGTACGTCGCCGACGGCGACTACCCGCTGCGGAGTTACCTCGAGGAGCTGTACGACGTGACGACGGCCTCGAGCGTGCCGTCGACGCTCGACGACTACGCGGCGGTCGTCGTCCAGGACCGGCCGGCGAGCGAGGTCGGCGACGTCGGGGCACTCCAAGAGCACGTCGTCGGCGGCGGCGGGCTGGTGGTCGTCGGCGGCGAGAACGCCTACGACAACGGCGGCTACGAGCGGTCGTCGCTGGCGCCGCTGCTGCCGGTCCGGGTCGGCAACGCGACCGGCAGTGCCGCCAACATCGTGCTCCTGATCGACGTCTCCGGCAGCACACAGCGGACCTTCGAGGTACAGAAGGCCACCGCCCTCGACGTCGTCCAGCAGCTCGACGGCCGCCAGCGGGTCGGCATCGTCGCCTACACCATCGAGCCGTACCGGGTCGCCGACCTCCAGCCGCTGGAGGGCAACCGCCAGGCGCTGACCGACCGGATCCGCCGACTGGAAAGCGGCGGCGCGACCGACACCGCCCGCGGCCTCCAGGGGGCAAAGACGCTGCTCGGCGACCGCCAGGGGACGGTCATCCTGCTGACCGACGGCCAGGACGATCCAGACCCGGCGACGGTCGTCGCCCGGCGGCTCGACCGCCAGGGCACGCGCGTCATCGCGGTCGGCGCCGGCGGAAACGTCGACGAGGACGTCCTTCAGCAGATCGCCGACGCCGGCGGCGGCCCGTACCTCCGGGCCGACGACACGACCCGGTTGAGGCTCCTGTTCGGCGGCGGCGGCTCGCAGGTCGAAGGCGACAACCTCACCATCGTCTCCCGGAACACGTTCATCACCTCCGGAATCGAGCCGACCGCCAGTCCCGGCCGGGCCAACGAGGTGCAGGTCAAGCAGGGCGCGGACTTCCAGGTCGCGACGGCCGACGGGGCGCCGGCGATCGCCTCCTGGCGGTTCGGGCTCGGACGCGTGGTCTCGATCACCGCCTACGACGACGCCAACACCCTCGACGGACTGCTGGAGGCGCCGGACTCGGTTCTGACGACGCGATCGGTCAACTACGCCGTCGGCGACCCGACCCGGACGCTGACCGACGTCACCACGGCGACCGACACCCGCCTCGGAGAGCCGGCGCGGGTCCGGTATCGCGGGGAGTCGCCGCCCGACGAGACGGCGTTCAGCCAGGTCGAAGGAGGGCTCTATCGGGCGACCGTCACGCCCGAGGAGCGCGGCTACCGGACGGCCTTCGGCGCCGAGTACGCCGCCAACTACCGCCCGGAGTACGGCCGATTCGGCCGGAGTTCGGCGCTGTCGAGCGCGGTCCGGACCACCGGCGGGCAGTCGTTCGACGCCGACCGGGGCGCCGAGATCGCACGGATCGCGAGCGAGCGGTCGACCCGGGTGCGGTCGGTGCGGGACTCCTGGGGGTGGGTGCCGCTGCTCCTCGGCCTTCTGCTGTTCGTCGCCGAGGTCGTCACTCGACGGCTTCAAGTGTACCGTGGGCGCACCTTACTGGAGAGTGGTCTCCAGTGAGCGCAATCGGTACAAGCATCAACGTCGGGATGGTCGCACTCATCGTCGTCTCCCTGGTCGGCACCGCCGGTGCGACCGTGGTGTATCAGGACTCCGCCGATGACCTCCGGTCGCAGAACGAGGAGCTCCGGTCGCAGAACGAGGAGCTGCGGACGCAGCTGAACGCGACGCGGAGCGACCTCGAGGACGCCAGAGAGCAGGTCGACACCCTTGAGAGCCGCCTCGAAACCCGGACCCAGGACGTCGACCAGGTCACGGGCGAGCTGGAGCGGGCCGAAAGCGAGCTGTCAGCGACCGAGGAGGAGCTCGACCGGACGACGAGCGAACTCCAGCAGGCCGAGGACAGCAAAAACGAGACGATCGAGAACCTCAGAAGCGAAATCGAGAATCTCGAAGGGAGAATCAGGGTGCTCGAGAACGAAAACGAGAACCTGCGGAACGAGAACAGCCGGCTCGAAAGCGACCTCAGGAGCCTCTGTAGCGACGAGGAAAACGAGGACAAAGCGGAGTGTGACGACTACTGATGACCGACACGGGTGAAACGGAGCCGTGAGCGATGACGCGGACGAGGAGGACGATCTCACCGTCGAGGTCGACCTCGGGAGCGGAAGCGACGACGCACCCGAAGAGGGGGAAACGCAGGCCGACGACGCGACCCCCGACGCCGACGGCGAAGACGACGCACCCGAAACGGAGGCCGACGCCACCGACGCGACCGCCGACGACGGGACGGCCCCGGAGGCCGATGTCGACCCGGAAAGCCCGCAGGGACGGATGGAGCGGGCGCTGACGGCGGTCCGGCGCGAGGGTCAGAAGGCGGCGGCGATCTACGCGGTCGCCGACGGGGTGGCGGCGATGCTGGCCGTCAACGTCGTGCTCGCGACGATCGCGTCGGCGGTGCCGTATCCGACGGTGCTGGCGGTGCTGGCCGGCGTCGCCGTTCTCGGCGGGGAGTTCTGGCTCCGGACCAGACGATCGCTGATCAAGCGGTTCGAGACGGCGAACCCGGAGATCGCGGGGCCGCTCCGGACGGCCCGCGACGCGATCGAGTCGAGTGCCGACAACCGGATGGCCACCCGCCTCTACGAGGAGACCCTCGAGCGGCTGCGGGACGCCTCCGGCGTCGCCCTCGTCGACGGCGCGCGGGTCGCCGCGACGGGGATCGTCGTCGTAGTGCTGTGTCTCGCCTCGCTGCAGGTGAGCGTCGTCGGGCTGTCGTTTCTCGGCGACGACACGACGACGTCGGTCGACGACCGGCCGGAGGCCGTCACGCCGGAGCCCGACGGCCTCCGGGACGGCGGCGCCGTGCTGGGCGACCCCGACCCGGTTGACCGCGGCAACGAGAACGTCACCGCCGAGGTGGAGGCCAACGAGGGCGACGGGCCGATCGAGAACGACCGGAACTTCCCGTCCGATGGGGGCGGCGCCGGCGGCGCCGACGTCGAGACCCGGCAGGCGGCCTTCAGTCGCCCCGACCGCGTGGAGGACGCCGAGCTCGTCAGGGAGTACAACCTCCGGATCCGCGAACAGGAGGGAACGTGACCGACGACCACACCGACACGACCGAACACATGACACAGGACACGGACCTCACGGCCGACGACGAACAGTACGAGTACGATATCGACGAGCTGCAATCGAAGCTACGGGACGCCCGCGAGGAGTTACACCGCCGCATCGTTGGCCAGGAGGCGGTGCTCGACGGGCTGTTCGTCTGCATCCTCGCGGACGGCAACGCGCTGCTGGAGTCGAACCCTGGGCTCGGGAAGACGACGATGGTGCGCACCGTCGCCGAGGTGACCGACCTCAGCTTCTCGCGGATCCAGAACACCCCGGACCTGATGCCGTCCGACATCACCGGCACGGAGATCATCCGCGAGACGGACGCCGGCCGGGAGTTCGTCTTCGAGGAGGGGCCGGTGTTCGCGAACGTGGTGCTGGCCGACGAGATCAACCGCGCGACGCCGAAGACCCAGGCGGCGCTGCTGGAGGCGATGCAAGAGCGGCAGGTGACGGCCTCCGGCGACACCTACGATCTCCCGGAGCCGTTCTTCGTGCTGGCGACGCAGAACCCCATCGATCAGTCGGGGACGTACACGCTGCCGGAGGCGCAGACCGACCGCTTCATGATGAAGCTGCTGGTCGACTACCCCGGCCGCGACCAGGAGGAGGAGATCGTCGACCTCTACACGGAGGACCCGCGAGGCCGACGCCATCGAGTTCGGCGCCAGCCCGCGGGCGAGCATGGCGCTGGTGTCGACCGCCAAGGCCCGGGCGTTCCTCGAGGGCCGCTCGCACGTCGCCGCGGAGGACATCGAGGCGCTGGCCGCGCCCGTCCTCCGGCACCGCATCGTCCTCGACTTCCGCTCGGAGCGGGAAGGCACCACCGCCGACGACGTCATCGCGTCGCTGCTGGAGTGACGATGGACAGGACGCCGACGGGATGCGACCGTGGACGCGAACTCGAAGGCGAAGTCGAAAGCGGGGGCGGAGCCGCGGGCCACAGACGGCCGCGACGCCCGGGCGGCGACGATCGGACGGGGAGGCGACCGTGACCATCGACCCCGACTTCCTCGACGAGCTGGGCCGGTTCGGGGCGGTGCTGGACCGCCAGGCGGCGGCGCTACGGCAGGGCGACCAGGAGTCGCCACGGGTCGGCGAGGGGCTGACGTTCAGCGACTACCGGCGCTACGCGCCCGGCGACGACACCCGGCTCATCGACTGGAAGCTGTTCGCCCGCACCGAGGAGTACTTTGTCAAGGAGTTCGAAGAAGAGCGGAGCCTCACCGTCCACCTGCTCGTCGACGCCAGCGGGTCGATGGAATACGGCGAGGCCGCGACGCCGAAGTTCGAGTACGCCGCCAAGCTGGCGCTGGGGTTCGGCTACCTTACCGCCGAGAACAACGACGAGTACCGTATCCACACGTTCCGGGACGCCGCCGACCGGCTCGACGCCGACCGCTCGAACCGCGGCGAGCTGCTGGCAGTGATCGACCAGCTGAACGAGACCGACCCCGCCGGCGAGACGGTGTTCGACGAGGTGCTGTCGGCTTACGCCGAGCGGATCCGCTCGCGGTCGCTCGTCGTCGTCTTCAGCGACTTCCTCGCCGACCCCGAGCGAATCGAAGAGGGCGTGGCCGCCCTCACCCGCAAGGACATCGACGTACTGTTGGTCCGCGTCGTCGCGCCGGCCGAGCGGGACCCGCCGATCGCCGGCGACACGCTGTTCGACGACCCCGAGAGCGACGCGACGAAGCGGTCGTACTTCAGCGAGGGGCTGGCCGCCAGCTACCGGCGCCGGCTCGACGGCCACATCGAAGCCGTCTCCCAGCGGGCGACCGGCCTCGGCGCCGACCACGTCCTCGTCGAGACCGACGCCGACTACTTCGACGCCT
The DNA here is from genome assembly GCA_003022945.1 of Halobacteriales archaeon QS_8_69_73. Classification (GTDB taxonomy): domain Archaea; phylum Halobacteriota; class Halobacteria; order Halobacteriales; family Haloarculaceae; genus Natronomonas. Next base: position 22,545 of record PXRZ01000074.1, read on the forward strand.
TCGCCAGCGTCTGGCTCGCGTAGCGGGCGCTCGAAGTAGGACCGGCGCCAGCGTGCCGAACCGGCACCGCGACCGGAGCCGCCGCACCGCCCGCGGCCCACGTACAGATCCCCCTGCGTATGGTGAGTCAGGATAGGCCACGCCGCGACCGCTACGGACGGGTATGACCGAGATGCTGGCAGGACGCGAACGGAGACGGGAGCCGACGGGCGCGTCGTTCGGCCGGGGAAAAAGACCTCCGCCGTCGGCACGGAGGCGCTGTTGGCGCTGGACGACGCCGACTGCCGGCGGCTGCTCCAGGCGGCGGCCGAGGAGCCGCATACCGCCGGCGAGCTCATCGAGACGTGTTCGATCCGGGCGGGCCGGTCGGGCGACTCGCCGAACGGCGTCATCCCGACGCCGGCGACGCGGACGTCAGCTACGGCGGGGCTCCCCGTCGCTGCGGCCGGGGTCGCGCCGACCACGGTCGTCGGTGCCGTGCCCCGTTCGCTCTGGCGCCCGCCGCGGGCGCACCGGGTCGTCATGTGGGTGTGACACCGTCGCTCGTCCGCGTGGCGGTACGCGAACGCCGGTCATGTGTCCATCGTGTCCAAGCGAGGGCACTGAAGGCCGCGAGCGGCGTCGACGGCCGTTTCGGCGGCCGTCGGCGCGTCCGTGGGACTTATTCACATGGAGAACGTGGTTCCGATACCGTCCCGCGCTGTCACCGTGGGTAAACGGACAGGGGCGGGGCGGCCCACCGGTTGACTGCTGTCGGTGGCGGCACACCGCCGCGGTGTGCCGCGTTTCACTCATCGCCTCGCCGCCGTGCGGTCGGCGGGCACCGGGGGCCGCGGGCCGCAGGGAGCCGCCTCCGGCCGTTTCAATACCCTTTTGCCGACGCGCCCAGTTCCAACGAATATGGCAGACTTCCAGGTCGTCGTCGGCGATCCCGGTGACGGCGCCACGCACTCCTTCGACGTAGGCGGACAGGACGCGAACCGATTCGTCGGCCGCTCCATCGGTGAGACGGTCGACGGCAGTGCTGTCGGGCTGTCGGGGTACGAGCTCGAGGTCACCGGCGGCTCCGACACCTCCGGCCGCCCGATGCGGGAGGACGTCGACGGCTCCGGAACCGCGGCGGTCCTGCTGGAGGGCGGCGTCGGCTTCGAGCCGACCGTCGACGGCGAGCGCAAGCGCGTCACCGTCCGCGGCGCCGAGATCTCCGACGAGACGCGGCAGATCAACGCCAAGATCGTCGCCCGCGGCGAGGAGTCCGTCGAGGACCTGCTCGGCGACGAGAACGGAGACGAGGACGAGTAATCGCCTTTCCGGCTCCATGCCCAGCGTCACCTCCGACGGCGTCGACACCGTCCGCGCGGAGATCGTCGAAAGCGGCGCCCTCGACCGCCCGAAGGTGCGACTGCCGGACGGCACGGCCCCCGAGGGTGTCGTCCGGGTCGACGCCGTCGGGTCGACCTACCACGCGCCCGTCACCGTCGCCCTCGACGGCGACCTCGAGCTGCGCGGGCTCTACGACAACGCCCGCATGGCCCGGGAGCGCAACGGCGACAACCGGCTGGCGGCGTGGGTCGACGAGAACGGCCTCGCTCCCGGCCGGACCGTCCTCGTCGACGTCGTCGTCGACGGCCAGCAGTACGGCCTCCGGGCGCCCGGCGAGGAGGCCGTCTACCGGGTCGTCAATTCGCCGGACGACGACCTCGCCTCGATAGCCGAGGACCTCGACGGATGAACGGCGAG